>NZ_AUIU01000013.1 GCF_000423865.1 Thermodesulfovibrio thiophilus DSM 17215 | reverse complement strand
GTCCCATATCAGTCATTAAAGGAGAATGTCCCTGCAATCCAAGCATATTGGGTATATTCGGTCCATGAATATCAATATCAAGAAGTCCAACCTGATAACCTTTTTGTGAAAGACCAACTGCAATGTTTGTTGATACTGTGCTCTTTCCTACCCCACCTTTGCCTGAAAGAATAAGAATTTTTTTCTTAATGCCTGAAACAGTTGCTTTCAATGAAATATCCTTTTTAATTTCCTGCCTCTCATTGCACTCACAGCTGTTCTTATCCTCAGTCATTACCTTCCTCCATAAGTTTTTTTATTGCTTCAGTTACTTTGCCCTCAAAATCAATTATTGATTAATACTATTTAAAATTCGTTCTTATTAATTTAAAAAATAATAATCTTTTTTAACAAATATATGCAAAAATTTTTCATAATCTAAGATTTTTTGTAAATAGTACTAACTTTTTTGTAAACTAAAAAATAGAACACTCAGGAGGGAAACAATGCAGATTCAGTATGCTGAAAGAATAAGAACTTTACCACCCTATCTTTTTGCGGCAATTGACCAGATGAAAAGAGAAGCTCTTTCAAAAGGAGCTGATGTGATTGATTTGAGTATTGGAGACCCAGATATTCCAACACCAGCTCATATTGTTGACGCAATGAAAAAAGCTGTTGAGAATCCTGAACATCACAGATATCCAAGTTACGAAGGAATGTTTTCATACAGAAAAGCTGTATCAGACTGGTATAGACAAAGATTTAATATAGAACTTGATCCTGAAAAAGAAGTTCTATCTTTAATCGGTTCTAAAGAGGGAATTGGACATATTCCACTTGCGTTTATTGACCCTGGCGATATTGTACTTGTACCTTCTCCAGGATATCCTGTTTATCCTGTTGGAACAAAGTTTGCAGGTGGAGTTTCATATTTTATGCCCTTAAGGGAAGACAATAATTTCTTACCTGATCTTGATTCCATTCCTGAGGATGTGGCTAAAAAAGCCAAGCTTATGTTTATAAACTATCCTAACAATCCAACAGCTGCTACAGCTGATGAAAAATTTTTTAAAAAAGTCATTGAATTTGCAAAACAATACAACATAATTGTCTGTCACGATGCAGCATACTCAGAGATTTTTTACGAAGAAAAACCAGTTAGTTTTATGCAGATAGATGGAGCTAAAGAAGTGGGAGTAGAGTTTCACTCTCTTTCCAAAACTTATAACATGACTGGATGGAGAATAGGCTTTGTAGTTGGCAATAGAGAAGTTCTTGCAGGACTTGGAAAAGTAAAAACAAATCTTGATTCAGGAGTTTTTCAAGCTATTCAAGAAGCAAGCATAGTTGCTCTTCAGACCGATGATAATGTTCTGGAACAAATTAGAGATATATATAGAGAAAGAAGAGATATGTTATGTGAAGGACTAAAATCAGCAGGATTTGAAGTTAAAAAGCCCATGGCAACTTTCTATCTATGGGTGAAAGTTCCACAAAAAATAAGCTCAATTGACTTTGTAGCTCAACTTTTAAAAGAAGTTGAAGTATTATGCACACCCGGAGTTGGATTTGGCGAACATGGAGAAGGATATATCAGATTTGCTCTTACTCAATCAAAAGAACGAATCAAAGAAGCTGTAGAAAGAATAAGGAGGCTTAAACTGTGATGAAGACATTAACAGTTAAAACTTCATTAAGAGAGGAATTCATTGATATTACCGATGAAGTTGAGAATGTTGTTAAAAATTCTGGGGTTAAAAGTGGTGTCTGTTATCTCTATGTTCCTCATACAACAGCCGGAATAACAATAAACGAAGGAGCTGATATTTCCGTAAAAAAGGATATTATAAATGCTTTAAAAAAGATTGCACCATACGGAGCTGAATATCTACACATGGAAGGAAATGCGGATAGTCATATTAAAACAACTCTTGTTGGATCCTCTGTGAGTGTTTTTATTGAAGAAGAAAAACTTATTTTAGGACAATGGCAGAGCATATTTTTCTGTGAGTTTGATGGACCAAGAGCAAGAAAAATATATCTCAAAATAATTAAAGAGGAGGCTTAATGTTAAACATTAATGTAATAGCTCCTGATGAGCTAACAATTGAATCAAAATTTAAATTTCGTTGTTATCCTGGTATATCCTGTTACAAAAGTTGCTGTAAAAATATTGATATAATGCTTACACCGTATGATATTCTGAGATTAAAAAACAGATTCGATATATCATCTGGTGAATTTTTAATGAATTATACATATGTTTTTATTGAACCAAAAAGCGGTTATCCATTTGTGTTTTTAAACAAGAATAATGATGAAGAAATGACCTGTCCATTTTTATGTGAAGCTGGATGCTCAGTCTATGAAGACAGACCTGCAACGTGCAGATACTATCCAGTTGGACAGGCATCTCTTAAAAAATTTGATTTAACAGATGGGATAACTGACGAAGTTTACTTTTTTGTCAAAGAACCTCACTGCAAAGGCTTTCAAGAAGACAAAGAGTGGAGTGTAGCTGAATGGAGAAAAGATCAGGGTGTTGACCTCTATGATGATATGAACAGAGGATGGAAAGAGCTTTTCTTTAAGAAAAATCTGAAAGCTGATAAGATTGATGAAAAAAAACAGAAAGCTTTTTATACAGCATGCTATGACATTGATGCTTTCAAAAGATTTGTATTTGAGAGTAGATTTATGGATGTTTTTGATGTTCCTCAGGAACGAATTGAAAAAATGAAAAAAGACGAAGTAGAGCTTATGAATTTTGCATTTGATTATGTGAAATTTCTTCTTATGATTAAAGAAACATTGAAGCTTAAAAAAAGTTAGTTAATTTAAATTGTTTTATCTGGATTCCTTTATTAGATTTTCAATTGGATTTGTTAATGATCTGAGCAGTGAGGTAACAGTTCTGCCTATCTGCTGTGTAATCTTTTTCTGTAAAGATTCTGGTATATCATTTTTAAGATTATTCCATTTCCCCCATATCTTACAATTTAAAACTATCTCATCTTTTTCTTTTAAGAACTCTATCAGAAGCGGAGCACTCACTCCCATAAAAAATCCGCTTGACTTTATATCTAAATCTTTGAGTCTTAAAATTGAGGGTGCTTTTACATAACCTTTATTGATATTAAAGTTTGAATAAAAGCTGAGTCTTCCCCTTTTTACAGTATAACCACCCCTAATATAGGGTCTGAGTAACGTCATGTTTAAATCCTTTAAAGTTAGAGAGCCTGTAAACTTTTCATCTGAAAAATTTCCTTTAGCTTTAAGTGAAATATCTCCACGGTCAGGAAACTTTGCTGAAGCAGTAACTACTGTTTCATCTGATTTAAATAATGAGACTTTATTACTCATATTAACTGCAACATCGTATAATTTAATATTAAAGCCTTTCAGGTCATCCTGTATTATTATATTAGCGTTGGTTACCTTAAATTCTTTTATTGCAAGTTCTATAGATGATTTTTTATCTTCTTTTTGAGACGAGTTTTCCTCCTCTTTTTTAGAAAATTCAGGCAAAAGCCATTTCCCCTGTTTTGTTCTTATCAAAAAGATCGTCGAAGAATCCATCAGTATTTCTTTAATTTCAACCCGTTTTTTTAAAAGTGACAGCATATATGGTGTTAGCGTTATTGATTTTATATCAAGAAATGTTGTACCGGCAGGAGTTTTTATCACAATATCATAAGCAACAATTTTACTCCATTTGACACTTAAATATTTGATAGAAACATTAGGTCCAATAGCTTTTTCAACTTTTTGTTTAATAAAAGAATCAATGTGATAAAAAAGGCGATAAATTCTGAATGAATACTTGATTAATTTAACTTCAAAATTAACAAAATAAAATCAAACAGAGGGGGAAGGGATTATCCTTCCCCCTCTGTTTGATTTTATCCGTGAGATGCCGGAAAGAATGTATAGCTTATCCAGACCAGTACAACTAATAGGACTAAACCAAGCCCTACGCTCCAAACAATAAGTTTTTTCTCAATTGGAAGCAAGGGCTCAAACTCCATTTTTTCAAGTTCTTCCTTGAGTTTTGGTTCTTCTGCCATGATTTTCCCTCCTTTATCCTGTTATTACCGGAGGCTTGACTCCGTGGAAGAATATATAAGAAATTAACAGTCCAATCCAGAGTATGAATCCAAACAGACAGATTAAATAAACCAGAGCAAGTTTTCCAATACCCTCTTCCCAGAGTTTTCTGAAGTCAGATATTACTCCTATTGTAAAGAATGTCATCAAGAAGAATAGTACTCTCAAAGCATTAGTTCCAGATGTTGCAGTTGAAGTCTGAGCAACAATCTTCTTTGAATCTTTAATGCTTGCTTCAAGATCTTTCTTCTGAGTTTTCTTCTCTTCAATCTTCGCTGCTATAGCTGCCTGCTGGGCAGGATCAGTTACAGTAGCAAGCTGTTTTTCAATAGATACGATTTCTTTGTCTATTTTCTTTATATTAGCTTCTACAGGTGCAATTTTCGGTGCATGCTGCATTGAAATAAGAAGAATAACTATAAATGTTACTGCATAGGCAATTACAAACTTTGGAAATCTTCTCCATATTTCTCCACCGCTAACTTTTTCACCTGGTTTGCACTCAATCTTTGCACACCATATATAGGCAAGAATAAATGCCCAGATACTGATAAAGATGTCTATAAAGAGTTTAGTTGTTGATGCTGCCATTAGTAGCCAGCCTGGTTCATATTTAATTCCAGCTGCTGTTTCAGCCTTTGCTATTACAAGTGCATCAACAACAGCACCTGATGCAAAAGCTGCGCCATCTGTTTTTACTGCAAGCCCCATCCAGGCACCGGCAACCATTGGCTCTTTCCATAAAAATGCCTGAGCAAAGAAAGGAAGGAGTATAAGCTCAACAACTGCAAATATAACAACAAGAGAGCTCACCATAATAGGCACTACAGGTCTTGCCTTAATTGCTCCACCTGTTGCGATTGCTGCTGAGACACCGCATATTGAGATTCCACTTGCAAGTGGTGCTGCCCATTCTTTACTGAATTTAAACCACTTTCTCGCAATCCAGTAAACAAGAGCCCAGTAGATAAGATATGCTTCAATAATAGCACAGAGTCCTCTGAATAAAACTGCAGAGGCAAGTCCAAATGCCTGTGCTGATTTTAATCCAAGCAAAGCACCCATTAATCCTATTGCTGTTTTAATGTAAAACTCAGGTTTTAATGCTTCTCCCATAAATTTAGCAAAGCCTCTGAAGAAGTTTCCAACTATTAAACCAAGTAAAAGAGCAAAAATAAATCCACCCTCACCTGTAAGCTTAAGTGACCATGGAATATTGAATTTTTTTGCATCTGTTGCAGCAAAGTATGCATAATGTCCTATAAACCAGCATAAATAGCTTAACCAGAAAATGAAGAAGAACCCCAGATTGAATTTAACAATATTAGCTCGCATAAATACTGCAGCAATTGAAAAGATGATAGCTAGGGCAATATAGGTAAGCACCAACGATGCAAAGCCTGAAAGTCCTTTCTTTTCATAAGTATCTCCAACTTTATACTTTGTTGGATCAGCGACAGTGATGGCTTCCTCTTTTCCATCAGGTTTTTTTATAGTGATCTTATTACCATCGATTTTTGTAATCTCACCTTTTACAGACTGGTAAACCTTTCCTGTTGGAGCCATTGCCTTACTTGGGTCTGTCCATACTTTTGTACTTACAACCCAACCAAGAGGATCAATGCCGGCGTAGGATAAAAGAGAAATCAAAAAGATAATAATAGCCAACCAGAACGACAGCCAATCTTCACTAATACCCTTTTTTACTTCTTCCATAACCTAACCTCCTTTCTGGAAATTTAATAAAATTTAAATTTTTAAAATAAATTTTTAAATTTTATTCATCACCTCCTTTGTTAAGAATTGATTTTCAAAATGAGAAATTAACCGTCTAACAATTATCTTAAGCAAAACATATACCAAAGAAAAACTTATAAAATTCAATAAAATTTTTACATTTATGTTACTAATTAGTAACATAAATTATTGCAATGTGTTACTTTTTGGTAATATTACAAATAATGTATTAAAGAATTATGATTTTTTAATTTATACATAAATTTAGTATTACTTGGTACAAATTGGCAATTGTCTAATGATATCATGTATAATTTTTTATGCAAATTATAAAAAATAAAGAAGAACTTCAAAAATTCTTTAAAAAACTTCGAAAAAGAATGCCGTCATATCAGGGAATTGATGAAAAAGTAAGAAAAATTCTTAATGATATCTCTAAAAAAGGAGATAAAGCTGTAATAAAGTATACCAAACTCTTTGATAAACACGAGTTGCCATTAAAAATCCAGCCTCAAGAAATTGAGGCAAATGCAAAAAAAGTTTCTAAAGATATTATCAGTGCTCTGAATTTTGCAAAAGAGAGAATAAAAAAATTCCATGAACATCAGCTTGAGCAATCATGGCAGTATGAAGAAAAGGACATTGTTCTTGGACAGATTATAAGACCTATTGAACGAATTGGTGCTTATGTTCCAGGTGGCAAAGCATCATACCCATCAACAGTCCTTATGAATGTAATTCCAGCTCAGGTGGCAGGAGTCAAAGAAATCTCAGTATGTGTTCCAACGCCTCAAGGAGAAATAAATTCTGTAGTATGTGCAGCACTTCATCTCCTTAATATAAAAGAAGTTTACAGAATTGGAGGAGCTCAGGCAATTGGAGCCATGGCTTATGGTACAGAGACAGTTAAAAAGGTTGATAAAATCATAGGACCAGGCAATATATATGTTGCCACTGCCAAAAAAATAGTATTTGGCGAAGTCGACATTGATATGATAGCAGGACCAAGTGAAATATTGATAATTGCAGATAGAACTGCCCATGCTAATTTCATAGCAGCTGATATGCTCAGTCAGGCAGAACACGATGAAATGGCATGTAGCATTCTCATAACCACTCAGGAAGAGTTAGTTGAAGAAGTTAAAAAAGAAATAAAAAAACAGCTTCAATTACTTCCAAAATCTGAGATTGCTAACAGAGCTTTAAAAAATTATGGTGCTATCATTATAGTTAAATCATTAAAAGAAGCAGCAGAAATTGCAAATATTATAGCTCCAGAACACCTTGAAGTGATGGCTGAAAATCCAGAAAAACTTATTCCATTTCTGAAAAATGCTGGTGCAATATTTCTCGGACATTACTCAACTGAACCAATTGGAGACTATATAGCAGGTCCAAATCATACGCTGCCAACATCTGGAACAGCAAAATTTTTCTCACCACTAGGAGTTTATGACTTTCTTAAAAGAAGCTCTCTGATAAAAGTAAAGCAAAAAGGATTTAATACACTCGCTCCTTATGTTGAAAAGCTCGCTACAATTGAAGGGTTGCAGGCTCATGCAAATACAGTAAAGGTAAGGAAATCTTCTATTTAAAGATTCAAATAATTCAAAATCCTGCTTATTATTAAGTATCCTCCACATGGAATTTCGGTTTTATTTTCAGCAAAATCGCAACCATCCTCTCTGAAGTCGCATTTGGCACATAAAAAAGATAATTTTTCATTTAATACCAAATTATCATAACAACGGAGAATTTCGATTAATTCATTTAATTCTGAAGGAGTTAAAAACTTTTTTAAATAAGAATATCCACCACAATGGATCGCTTCTTTGCCTGATTTATAATAACTACAAAATTGTTTGCATATTAAAGACGTATAAACTGCCTCTTTCATCTCCAGGTAACCTCTTCAATCCATTTTAAATAGCTTTCAGAACCTTTAGTAATTTTCATTCCAATAATTTCTGGTACTGTATATGAATGAATTGAGTTTACTCTATTTGCAAGCTCTTCAAAGAGTTCATTCCTTGTTTTTACAATCATTAATACCTCGGTTTCGTCTTCAATATTGCCCTGCCATGAATATATAGAACGAACATTTTTCACAATATTAACGCATCCTGCAAGTTTCTCTTCAACTAAAGTTTTCGCTATTTTTGCTGCTTCATCCTCGCTGGGTGTCGTTATAAAAACTACGATATAATCCATTTTTTAATTATAAAAAAATTATAAAATTTTTGGTATAATGTAAAAAAATATTAGGAGGTGTAAGATGCCTTACTATGTTATTTTAAGTACACTCACAGATGAAGGCAGAGAAACATTAAAAGAAAAACCAGAAAGAGTTCTTGAGGTTAACAGAGAAATTGAAAAAATGGGTGTAAAAATAATCCAACAATATGCGGTTCTTGGTCCTTATGACTTTGTAAACATTGTAGAAGCTTCTGATAATATAACAGTTATGAAGATGTCCGTAGAGCTTGGTTCTAGAGGAACAATTCAGTTAATGACAATGCCTGCTATTGAGATAGAAACATTTATCAAAAATCTAAAAGGCTGATTTTTTAAAATATTAGAATTTTATAGATCTTCATATGGGCTATAGAGAATTGTAATTTTCGCATTAGCGGGAATTCTTATTTTGTTATTTGATAGAGTTTCTAATCTATCAATACTAAAATATGTTCCCTTCTTTATTTTAAGCCAAGGATCATGCTCTATATAATCACGCTTCAGTCGTTCAATATGGACAAGTTTTCCATCCCAGCATCCCCAAAGTTTACTTTTACCCTTTTCATTTAACAGATGGCTAGTATTTTTTATAACAATTTCATCTGCTTCAAAAGTATCTTTAATGTTTATTCCATCTTTTGTTAAAATTATATAGCTAAATTTTAGATAATTTACCTGTAATCCTTTAGCACTAAGGAAAGATAAATATGAGGGAGCACTCCATTTTCTTTCTTCATAGCACCAGTTTTTTGCCTGTAAAGCTGGGCATGGCAGATTATTCAGACATGGGCTGTATGAATAAAAGTTAAGTTCTTTTATCAATTTATCTCTGAGCATTTGAAGTCTGGAAGCTGATTTTTTGGTTCCTGGCTCTATAAGAACTAGTGTAAATTTTTCATTGTTAAAACTAAAATATTTTATAAAATTTATAAAATCCTCGTCTATAATCCCTTTATCATCTAATATTTCTCCAATGGAATTTGAAAAAATCATAATATCAGGGTTTAGCTCTTTCAGCTTAATATATGTTTTTAAATCTGATGCATCTGTTTTTAAAAATCTATATTCAATAGATAAATCTTGAGGCTTCAATGCCTGAATAATTTTTTCCCCAAGCTCTATTGCTTTTTCTTCAAGCTCAACTCCAATGTATTGAATATTGTCTGAAGAAATTATCCTGTTCTGCCATAGTTTAAAAAATGACACAACTGAGGGAGAAGGTCCACAACCTATATCTATTATTTTCAAATGTTTTTTGTGAAACATTGAAGGATGCCAAAAAAACTCTTTCATAATGCTGTATATTTTAGCCAAACTCACAGGAACAAAATAAATAAGATATCCCTTCAAAAAATCCTGGTTTGTCATGTAATCAGAAGGCCTTTTAAAATCTAGAAATGTAAAAAAATCAGAAGCTTGTAAAATCAGATTCTTTAACTGCTGTTTGGAAGGAATTTTATTATTAAAAGCAAGTTTAAAAAAAACCTTGTCAAACTCTTGCACTTTTTAATATTTATTGTAAGGGGAGAGTTCATTCTTTCCCCTTACAATAAAATTTTTCAAAATTACTTTACTGCTTCTTTCAAAGATTTGCCAGCTGTGAATTTGGGTACTTTTGTGGCGGGAATTTTGATCTCCTGACCGGTTCTTGGATTTCTTCCCTTTCTTGATTTCCTCTTGGATACATAAAAACTACCAAATCCAACCAGTGTAACTTTGTCACCTTTCTTGAGAGCTTCTTTGATAGCCTCAAGTGTGGCATCCAGTGCCTTTGCTGACTCAGCTTTTGTGAGCTCAGCCTTGCTTGCAATCTTGCTTACTAATTCTGCCTTTGTCATGACTTATTGCCTCCTTTTTTCGATAAATTAAGGATTTGATATAAACAATACCAAATTTTTTCTAGAATGTCAACTATTTTTTGTATTATTTTTTACAATCTTTTTATAATCAAATTATGAAATTCAGAGTTCTGCATATTTCCGATCTTCATTTAGGCTCACAAATAAAGGGAATAGATAGAAATAAATACTGTAGAGACGCATTATTAAAAGCCTTCAACATAATTAAAGAAAAAAATCTTGATGCAATGTTAGTTGCCGGTGATTTTTTTGAAAACGATAAAATCTATAGAGAAGACATAGAATTTTTAAACGAGCTTTTTGAATCAGTTTCTCCTAAACCAGTGGTTATTGCACCAGGAAACCATGATTTATTAGGACTTAACTGTGCATATAATGATAACTTTCTTGACATACTTAAACTAAAAAAATGGCCAGAAAATGTAAAAATTTTTAAAAAGCCTGAATTCGCATTTTTTCAGATAGATGAAAATGTGAATCTTTATGGAAAACCATGCCTGAATAGAGAAACAAAAGCTTTTAATGAAACTGTTAATCTTAATCCATCAAAAATTAATATTGCAATTCTACACGCATCAAGAGTTGATTTTAAAACTGAAAATAAGGAAATCTGGCATCCCTTTGATACAGAAGATGTTTTAAAATCTAACTTTGATTATATTGCACTGGGGCATTATCATAGTTATTCAGAGATATCAGATGATACTATTGTAAAATCTGCTTATTCAGGAAGTATGGTACCGACTTCTATATCTGAATACGGCCAACGAGGTGGGTTAATTGTTGAAATTTCAAAAGAAAGCAACAAAACAACAACCATAACAGAATTCGTAGAGTTAAGCAAGTTTTCAATTGAAAAAATCGAAATCACACCCGATCAACCTGTAGAATGGATTAAAAATATAATATCTGCTAAAACTAAAAATCGCAATCCAGACGATACTCTTTTTATTGTAAAAATCAAAGGAATGGGATATCTGAATTTAATGCACTTAAAAGATATCCTCTCTGAATATAACATTTTATTTGATACTTCTGAATTTACAAAAATTGACATCGAAAAATTGAAAGAAACTTCTCTAGAAACAACTATTGGTGCATTTATTCATGAAATGCTTAGACTTATTGATAATGCAGATGAAAAGGAAATGGAAATCCTTGAAGATGCTCTGCTTTATGGACTTGATGCTTTTGCTCAGAAGCAGATAATTCCAAAATTTTATGATGAAGATTAAAAAAATAATCATAGAAAACATAGGACCTTATAAAAATAAGGAATTTATCTTTGAACATTCCTGTAGTTTAATAGTGGATAAAAATGAAGCAGGCAAATCCATTCTTGCAAACTCTATACTTGAAGCATTATATCCTTCAAAACAACCTATTGTACAACCAGGCAATGGGAAAATTACCCTGGAAATCGAGGCTGCCCAGGATATTTATCAAATCATAAGAGACTACAGAGACTGTCATATATTAAAAAATGGAAAAGTTCTTAAATACGAGACTAAAAAGAAAGGACGAATTATAAAAAAATCACCCGGAGAAATAATTTTCAATCTTCCAAGAGAGATATTTATAAACAGTGCTTTTTTAATGCAGAAGGCTGGAATAAATATGAATGACCTCTATTCAATCACATCCTATTTAGAGGAAGCAATTGATACAGGTTTTCAGGATAGTTCAGCCTCTTTAGCACTAACAAAAATCAAAGAAAGTCTGTATGAAAGTATTCACAGTGGTGTTTTATTTCCTTTTAATACAAAAGGTAAACTTGACACAGCCATAAAAATATGGACTAATAAACTGGCTGAATGTGAAAATAAAAAATTATATCTCAATAGTTTGGTTGAAAACCAGAAAGAAATTCTTGAAAATTACGTTGCAAGCCTTTCTGAATATGAAAATATTAATTACAGACTTGCAGAGCTTGATAGTGCCTATGCTCTGTGGAAAATACAAAAAGATGATACGTGCCGTTTAGAAATTGAAAGACTTGAAAAGAGGAATGAAGAGTTAAAAAATTTTGAAAACTTGGTTTCATTTTATAAAGAATTTGAAGATTTAAAATTAGAGGAACAACAGTTTATTTATGATTATGATACTACAATTCAAGGCCTGCAAAAAGATTTAGACAATAAAAAACAAAAATCAAAAATTATAACTAGTTCATTTAAAAAATATTTCTGGTCCAATATTTCATTTGCTCTTTTTAGCATCCTAGCAGGAATTTTCATAAAAAAAATTTTTTTAGCAGGTATTGTCCTCTGCATTGTCCTTTTTATTTATCAGCTTAAACTTAGTCGTGAAAATAAAGAGTTAAATCAGGAAATAAAAGAATTACAGTTAAAAAAGGACAATCTCGACACTCAAATACATTATTTAATCTCCAGATTCAGGTCTGTATATAATCAAAATGAATTTTTTAATGTATTGAAACAAATTAGTCTTCACAAAAATGAAATTAAAGAACTTATAAAAAATTCTGAACAAATTGAAGTTTTGAAAAAGCAAATTCTCTCAGAAAATGAAAGAAATTTTTATGAATCTAAAAAAAGAAATTTTTATGAATCTAAAATTAGTCTTATGAATAAAAAATTAAATAACGAAGATATAGAAGCATATGAACAAAAAAAAGAAAGACTGCTCAGACAGAAAGATGAAATAAAGGACAGAATTCATAAATTACAAGCTGAATACGATAAAATTATGCAACATAAAAAAGAAGTTGATAAAATAGTTGACCAAATACAAGCTATTGAAAAATACTTACAAACTCTGGATAAATTCAAAAAAGCTTTACAGAAAGCTCTTGAAGTTCTTGAAAATATAACCTGGAAACAACACGAGTTCTGGGCTGAAAAATTAAATAAAAAAGCTTCACAACTTTTAATCAAAATAACAGGTAAAGCCATCGGTTTATCTTTTAATAAAGATCTCTCATTTAATGTCAAATTGCCAGAAATAGAATACCAATTATCTGAAAAAGAGATTGAACAAAAACTCAGTGGAGGAATGGTAGAACAAATATACCTGACTATCAGATTAATTCTTGCTAATATTTTAAGCAAAGAAAAAAAGATTCCTTTTATACTGGATGAACCATTTGCTCATTCAGATGATGAAAGATTTATTAAAGGCATGAATTATTTAATACAAGAGATATCTAATTCAAATCAGGTAATTATACTTAGTTGTCATCAGCATAGATTAAAACTTATTGAAGAATTAAAAAATTCTTTTTGTCTTATCTCAATAAAGAATTAAATATACAAACTTTATATAAACTTATACCTCTTCAATTCTTAATATCATTTACACTACCAAATTCAATTGCCAGTGATTTGATGTCTAAAACTTTACTAAAGGCTTAATTTTATGTTAATTTTTAGAATTAAGCCTTATAACGAAAGGTGGTGAAGATAATGGGCATTTCTCCAGAAAGAAAAAAAGAAATTATTGAAAGTTTTAAGACACATCCATCTGACACAGGTTCACCAGAAGTCCAGGTAGCCATTATTACTGAAAGAATTAACTATTTAACTGAGCATTTTAAAACACACAAAAAGGACCACCATTCAAGACGAGGACTAATTAAATTAGTTGCTCAAAGACGAAAACTTTTAAATTATCTTAAAACAATTGATAAAGAAAGATATGGAAAGCTCATTGAAAGGCTTAGTATTAGAAAATAATTGCGAAAGAGGTAGAATGTGGAAGTAGAACTTAATATTAAGGGCCAAAATCTTAGTTTACAGACAGGAATTATTGCAAGACAAACAGATGGGTCAGTTTTAGTTAAATATGGAGACACATACGTATTATGTACTGTAGTAGCAGAGAAAACTCCTAAAGAGGGATTAGATTTTATTCCATTAACAATTGACTATCAGGAAAAAGCATACTCTGCAGGAAAAATACCAGGAGGTTTTTTTAAAAGAGAAGGGAAACCAACAGATAAAGAAGTTTTAGTGTCCCGTTTAATTGACAGACCCATAAGACCTCTTTTTCCTGAAGGATTCAATTATGAGACACAGGGTATCGCATCTGTTCTTTCTTATGGAGACGAAAATATAGCGGATATTTTAAGCATCATAGGAATTTCCTCAGCTTTAACCATATCAGATATTCCATTTAATGGGCCTGTCGGAGCAATACGGGTTGGAAAAATTGAAGACGAATTTATTTTGAATCCTGATAATGAAGAATCCGAAAAAAGCACTCTTAATCTTGTAGTTGCAGGTACAGAAGAAGCTGTTACAATGGTTGAAGGTAGTGCATCGGAATGTTCTGAAGAAATTCTTGTAGAAGCCTTAAAATTCGCTCACGCTCATATAAAAAATATTATTGCTTTGCAAAAAGAACTTCAAAAGTTAGCAGGCAAATCTAAAAGAGAAATTATAAATGTTGAAGATAATAAATTTATTAAAGAAGCAATTTTAGATATAATTTCAGAAAAAGTTGAACATGCTCTTTTTATAAAAAGAAAACTTGAAAGACAACAAGCTCTTGATCAATTGCTTAATGAATGCCTGCAGAGCTTAAATACTGAGGAATTTAGTCAAAAAGTCTATGGAACTTCTAATAAAGATCTTTCTTTAGAAATTAAAAAGCAGTTTGATAAAATCATCAAACAAATCATGCGTGAAAAAATTATAAAAAATGGTATAAGGTTGGATGGCCGAAAACCTGATGAAATAAGACCTATTACATGCATGGTCGGACTCTTACCAAGAGTCCATGGTTCTGCTCTATTCACAAGAGGCGAAACACAGGCGCTAGTTGCGACAACTCTTGGGACTTCTGAAGATGAACAGAAAATAGATTCTCTTGAAGGTGAAACATTTAAAACATTTATGCTTCATTATAACTTTTTACCCTTTAGTGTTGGAGAAGTTAGATCGCTGCGAGGGCCTGGAAGAAGAGAAATTGGACATGGTTATCTTGCTGAAAGAGCTTTAAGCTCTGTAATACCTTCAAAAGAGGAATTTCCATACACTATAAGAGTTGTCTCTGATATTCTTGAATCAAATGGTTCATCCTCAATGGCTACTGTATGTGGAGCAACGCTGTCTCTTATGGATGCTGGAGTTCCTATAAAAGCACCTGTTGCAGGTGTAGCAATGGGATTAATTAAAGAGAATGAAAAGATTCTAGTTCTTACTGATATTCTTGGGATGGAAGATCATTATGGTGATATGGATTTTAAGGTTGCAGGAACTGAAAACGGTATTACCGCTTTTCAAATGGATATAAAAATTTCAGGAATTAATTATGAAATTTTTAAACATGCTCTAGAACAGGCTAAACAGGCAAGATTGTTCATACTTAAAAAGATGTCTGAGACTATTTCAGAGCCCAAAAAAGAACTTTCTTCTCATGCTCCAAGAATATACACAATAAAAGTTAAGCCAGAAAAAATCAGAGATATAATCGGTACTGGAGGCAAAGTAATAAAAAGTATTATAGAAGAAACAGGCGTTAAAATTGATATCGAAGACAAAGAAGGCATTGTTAAAATAGCCTCACCTGATGAAGCTTCTGCTGAGAAAGCTATTGAAATCATTAAAGGTATCACTCAGGAAGCTGAGCCTGGTAAAATCTATATGGGAAGAGTAACAAGAATAGTTGACTTTGGGGCTTTTGTGGAAATTCTACCAGGAGTTGAAGGACTTTTACATATATCTCAAATTGCTGATAAAAGAATTCAAAAAGTATCAGAAATATTGAAAATTGGAGACCAAATTCCTGTTAAGGTTATTGAGATAGACGAGCTTGGTAGAACTAGGCTTAGCAGAAAAGAAGCTTTAAGAGAAATCGAAGGCAGAACTGTTACAAAAAAATAATTTTTAATGTCAAAAAAAGTTTATCTTTCCTTTAATACACCTGTAATAATGAAAAAAATTAATTATTACAGGTCGTTTGTTCTTGGAATTTGGATAAAATATGGCACCAGATATGAAAGCGCTTCACGGAGTGGGTTGTCACATTTTATAGAGCATCTCTTATTTCAGGGAACTTCAAATAGAACTGCTCAGAGTATATCACTTGAAATTGATAATATGGGAGGAGATATAAACGCTTTCACCTCAAGGGAGTTTACTTCCCTTTATATTAAAGTACTTGATACCTGCATTCCTGAGGCAATAGAACTTATCGGCGATCTTTATTCAAATTCTCTATTTCCTGAACAGGAAATAGAAAAAGAACGGTCTGTGATCTGCGATGAAATAAGAACAGTATATGATACCCCTGAAGAATTAGTACATGACATTTTTATGGAAAATGCATTCCCTTGCGGATTAGGACAACCAATTCTTGGTAGAGAAACAACAGTTTCAAAAATAACCAGAAGAGAAATTGTAAACTGTTATAGAAATTTTTATGGAACAAACAATTGCATTATAACCTGTGCGGGTAATTTTGACGAAAAGCAGATCATTGAAAGTCTTGAAAGAAATATCACTCCAAAAACTTCAAAGCAAACCTCAATAAATAAAAAGGCTAAGTTTTGTCCTTCTGTAAAAATATATGAAAAGGATTTAAATGAAACTCATCTTTGTATGGGTATTGAAACTTTTCCTTTTAAAAATCCTAAAAGATATGCTTTAACATTGCTTAACTTAATTATTGGTGGAAGTGTGAGTTCAAGATTATTTCAAGAAATAAGAGAAAAAAGAGGATGGGTTTATAATATTTACTCTTTTGTTTCGTTTTATTATGATACTGGTTTGTTTGGTATTTATACCGCATGTGCACTTGATAAAATAAATCAAATAATACAGCTGATCAATATAATACTTCAAAATATTCCGGAAAATTTAAAACAAGAAGAAGTCAATCGAGCTAAAGCTCAGATAATATCACAGCTTCTTTTTTCAACAGAATCACCGAGTTCTATAATGCAAAACTTAGCCTATGAGGAACTATATCTCGGACAACCTTATTGTATTGAGGAACAGATAAAACAGTTTCAGTCAGTTTCATATGAAGAAGTTAAAGATATTGCCTCCATGCTAAAAGAAAAAGAATTTTCAATAACTGTTCTCGGGCCTGTTTCTGAAAAGGAAGTTTATACTATAAAATAAAAATTTTTAAAGGGCGGTTTTTTTATCCGCCCTTTAAATTATGCTTTTTATGCTGCCTCTTCCTGTTTAATAGATTGTTCTCTCATTGCAGCTCTGGCAAAAACCATTGCTGTTGCTCTATATACCATGTGAGCCATTTTTGAATGAGGTGCATAGGCAAAAAGAGCAAAGACAAATACAAGATGAGCAATATAAGATGCGTAACCGAGTGTCTCTACTTCTGCTAATCTTAAAAGCTCTGCAAGAAATCCTGTTATACCCACTACCGCAATTATTGTAATCAATAACCAGTCAAAATAACTTCCCATGCCCTGTTTTACAGCATTTTTAGCTCTGTTTGCAATCACAAGAAATATACCTATAATTAAGGCTATTCCACTTATATTTCCAATAATTTTTACAATGTTTGTCTGCGGATAAGGAGATTCCCATTGAAGAACCCATTCATAAAAAAATGCGATACTGGTAGTTATTGCAAGTCCAATAAAAGAATAGAAAACAAGCATATGAGCTGAGTATCGTCCCTTATTTACACTACAGAGCTGAAACTTCTTGTGTAACAGTATATCTTTAACTGTCTCATAAATGCAGCCGTATATATCCTTTCGTTTAATCTCCATGCCAGATGTCAGGTCAAGCCAGTATCGTTTAACTCCATAGTAAAAGCAAATTATGGCAAAAGCAGCAATCAGCATAAATGGACCATCTATCCAAGGAACAGCTGGTAAGAAAGCAACATATGACATCTCACCATTTTCATCTCTTGGAATTTCAACTCCACTAAAATATCCAAGAATAGCCATTTCTCCAAAGAACAGTAATAGAGGTATTAGAAAAATAAGAAGCAGATATTTGGGTTCAGAGACCCATTTAGCAAGAAAACTTGGAGGTGAATAGTTTTTTATCATTAGTTTTCTTACAGCACCTAAAACCTCACCAGGCTTTGCACCTCTTGGACAATAAGCTGTACAGTCACCACAATGATGACAGAGCCATATATCAGGATTTTTAAAGAGTTTTTCCTTAATGCCCCACTGAGCATAAAGCATCTCTTTTCTCGGAAAAGGTGCTTTATCAGGCGTAAGATTACATACAACAGTGCATGTTGAACATTGATAACATTTTTTTAATGATTCTCCACCTGATTTTATCACTTCTTTTGCAAAAGTCAAATCTGGTTTTACAATTTCGTCTGCCATATATTCTCCCTCCTTAGAAGCCCTTAAATGGATTTGGACCTATTTCTCTTATTTTATCCATAAACTCATTTATAATAGTTGGAATTCTCCAGTACTCATCAATTGCTACCTCATACATCTGTACTCTATCGGATTCAAGCTGAAGTCTGTCAAGTGTCTCTTGAACCTTGCTCAGTCTGTATTTTGCAAGCTCGCTACCTTTTGCAAAGTGACACTGATAGTTTTCACCAAACTTACATCCCAGAAGAATCATTCCATCTACACCTCTTGAAAGAGCATCTGCAATCCAGACAAGGTTCATTGAACCAAGACATCTTAGCTGAATAAATCTGACTGCAGGGTCAAGAGTAAGCCTGTGCAAAGCCGCTGTTTCTGTAGCAGGAAATGCATCATTTTCACAGCATGCAACTATAATACGAGGTCTATCATCTTCACTTGGCACAGAAACGCTTTTCATCATTGTTCCAATCATATCAACACTATAGTCTTTGAATGAAACAATTCTTTCTGGACATGCACCCATACAGGTTCCGCATCTCCGACATCTGTTTGGTTTGTAGTAAGGAATACCCTTTTCATCCTCATCAATTGCTCCAAATGGACATTCTTCTGTACAGCGTTTACATGCTGTACACTTTGTAAGATTCGGTTCAGGAAATGAAGTATCCCATGCTCTTGGATGAACAGCCATTCCCTTTGCAACATGTTCTATGCACTGCATTGCTTTTAAGGCAGCTCCTCTAGCATCTTCCTCTGCTTCTGCCATATTCATCGGTTGACGAACAGGGCCAACAGCATATATACCGGTTCTACGTGTTTCATACTGGAAACAGATAAAATTGGAATCAACAAAACCAAAACCACCATCTAAAACAGGAAGCTCTGGTCCCTGACGATAACTTAAATTTAGAATAAACTCAGGTTTTTTGGTTGATTCAATATATTTTATTCTGGCTTCATCTCCTTTTGATGCAGCCTCCTGAAGTCCTGTCAGATAATCCTGTGGGTCCTTTGTTGTCGGAACCATTCCTGTCGCAAGAACTACCATTTCAGCTTCTATTTCAGCTTTAGAACCTAATAGAGAGTCTTCTACAGTAACCACAAGTTTATCATATTCCTCTCTTATTCCTGTAACTTCTCCTTTTGCAAGCATGATTCCCGGCGTATTTTGAGCTTCCATATAGTAATATTCTAGCTTTCCAGGTGTTCTCATATCCTTGTATATAACCATTGCTGTTGCATCTGGATTTCCGTCAGTTACATATCTTGCCTGCTTGAGAGTAGTTGCACAACACATTCCCGAACAGTAAGGCAAATGTTCAGGATCTCTCTGCCCTGCACACTGAACAAAAAGAACTGTTTTGACAACTCTTTCATCAGAAGGTCTTTTGATTATACCGTTATTTTTCTTAACAATTTCTTCAAAATCAAAGTTGGTAACAACATCTTTAAATTTTCCATATCCATATTTTTTACCGAGTTTCTTGGCATCGTAAGGTTTCCATCCTGTAGCCTGAATTATAGCACCAATTTTAATAGTCTCCTGAGAACCGTTGGTTGAAATTGTTACATCAAAGTCACCTGGCTGTCCATCTATCTTTTCAATCTTTGAAGATGTATAAACTTTGATTTTTGCATTTGATGTAACCTCATTAATAAGTGGCTCAAGATTCACCTCTCCAAGAACCCCATGTGTAAAATCATCTGTTGGAACTCTTCTGTAAAGCTTGCTTGCAAATCCTCCAAGTTCTGCTTCTTTTTCCACTAAAACTACATCATATCCAGCTTTTGCAGCCTCCAAAGCTGCAGTCAATCCAGATATTCCACCACCAACCACAAGAATGGACTTAGATATTTCAATAATATACGGCTCTGGAATTTCTCCTTTTTGGGCTTTTATAACACCTAATCTAACATAGTCTTCTGCAGCAAGTTGCTTTTCCTCTGGAGCCTCAATTGTCCATACAGCAAGCTCTCTTAGTGGAACTCTTTCAATAAAACATCCGGGGAAATTAAACTCATAGGTTTTGACTCTTGGAGAGCATCCCGCAATTACAATAGAGTTAACTCCCTGCTCGGCAATATCTTTTTTAATAAGCTCAATACCTTCATTGTTGCACAGAACATCGCTTATTGCTACAACTGGAACTCTTAATGCGTTTTTCCCTATATTTTTTATTTTTTCAACATCAATTGACTCACCAATACCACAGCCTTTGCAGATATATAGACCTATTTTCTTTTCCATGTCTTACCTCCTTACTCCAGTCTGAATAGCCTTGAGGGCTGCAGATGTAGAATCTTTACCACAACCTGCTACATCCATGGGAGCTTTAGCACAGCCTGCAGAATATATTCCCTCAGCATCAACAACAAATCCATCTACAGCATACTTAACTCCCGGAACTTTAAAGTCAAAGCTCTCTGGTTGCATTCCTGTTGCAAGAACCACCATATCTACTTTTTGTCGTATTTTCTCGCCATTTAAAATATCCTCAGCAATTACAATAACATCATCAGAGTCCGAATCCTGCTCAATCCCTGCAACCTTACCCTTTATGAAATTTACTCCGCTTAGTTCCTTTACCTGATTGTAAAATTTTTCATATTTACCCGGAGTTCTTATATCAATATAAAAAATATTCACTTCTGCATCAGGATTCTGTTCTTTGAGATAAAGTGTATGTTTCAATGAAGCAAGGCAACATATATACGAACAGAATGGAAGATGATTTTCATCCCTTGAACCTGCACACTGAACAAAAGCCACATTTTCAACAGATTTTCCATCAGAGGGTCTTAAAATCTGTCCATTTGTGGGCCCATTCTTCGCAGCTATCCTTTCAAACATCATATTAGTTATGACATTTTTAACTTTACCAAAATTAAGATTGTCTATTTTTGATGCATCGTAAGGTTTCCATCCTGTAGCCACTACTATTGAAGTAACCTTAACCTCAACAGTTTCAGGTTGCATATTAAAATCAATAGCATTATATTTACAGGCGTTTAAACATGGTGCAGGGCAGTCTTTTGGACATGACTTTCTATCAATAACATATTTAAGCGGAAATGCCTGCTCAAATGGTAGATAAATTGCTTTTGATTTATTCAATCCGAAGTTGAAATCACAGTTTCTTTCAACCGGGCAGGCTTCAGAACAGGCGTTACATGCTGTGCAGTTCTCATTTACATAACGAGGATTGATTTTTATTTTTACTGTATAATCTCCAGGCACACCAGAGATTGAATCAACCTCAGACATAGTATAAAAAGTAAAAAGAGGATTTACTTTTATACGACGAAAATTGATTTCAAGACCACACATTGGCGGACAAATCTTTGGAAAATATTTATTTAACTGCGCAACTCTGCCACCCAGATAAGGATTTTTTTCAACTACAATCACTTCTGCTCCTGTCTCAGCAGCTTCTATTCCGGCAGTTAAACCACTAAATCCTCCGCCAATTACCAAGATTCGATTTGGATTTTCACCACTCATGCTCAGCCTCCTTCATGTATTGGATTCTTAAACACAAAAATTCGTAATACAGATTATACTGCATTACGAATTTTATTATCATCTGTTTGCAATCTTTTAAATTAAGGGAGGGGTATATACCCCTCCCTAATCAAGTATTAGTCTGGAAATATCTGAACGTATGGAACCTTCTTAAGCGTGAATGTATCTGATGCTGGATCATAAACTGAGTTAACAAAAGCACGCCAGTTGTTATCATCAACAAAATCATAATCTCCTCTGTAGTAATATCCAGGATAACGGGATTCTTCTCTAAAGAGGATATGTCTTGCATGAGCTTCAAGTGAGAGTGTTCTATGAACATTCTCCCAGCAACGAAGAAGTTCATGTAAGTTTGATGCAGCAAGTCTTAAAGCATCTTCTTTAAGGAATTGAAGTTTATTTAATCCTTCTGCAATCATAGTCTTAGATGTCATATACCAAGTTCCACATCCACCAAAGTATTCATCAGCAATCTTCTGAAGTCTTGCCTGATACATGTCAGGTCTGATGTAGTATGGATTGACCTTAGGATCAACTGAGTAGGTCTTATACTTTTCATAAAGCTCAAACGGCAGATAAAGTTCTGCTGCAAGAGCATTTGGATCCTCAGCTATTGCTGGTGAATATCCAGCGTTATCAAGAATGAACGCAATTGCCGCTTTTGCTGCAATTCTTCCTTCTGCATGAGAACCAGATGAAAATTTATGACCAGATGCACCTACAATATCCCCTGCCATAAATAAACCTTTTACAGTGCTCATTCTATTGTAACCCCAGAACCACTCAGCCGGTGTTCCAGGTATATCACCAGGTCCACTTACCCAGAATCCTGCACAACCTGAATGTGAGCCGAGCAAATAAGGCTCTGTTGGCATAATCTCAGATGGAACCTTATCTGGTTCTACATTATAAGCTGCCCAGAGGCCTGCCTGACCAATACACATATCAAGGAAGTCTTCCCATGCTTCTGCTTCAAGGTGTTTAAGTCTCTTGGCATCCATCTGTTTTGCAAGTTCTTGCATTGCAATATGAGTATTCATCATGATTGGACCCTTACCTTCTTTCATACTTTGCATCATAAGATGATTTCTGATAGAAGTTCCAAGTGCCTCTGCCCATTTACCATATTTCTGGACAGCGTCTTTAAACTCCTTAGTATCTTTTGAACAGTAGTCTTCTCCAAGTGAATTTGTTGCCTTTGCTTTAAAGAAAAGGAACCAAGCACCAACTGGGCCATATCCATCCTTAAATCTTGCAGGAACGAATCTGTTTTCCATCATGGTCATTTCAGCACCAACCATTATGCCGAGATAGTATCCAGAACCGGAATTCCATACTGGATACCATGCTCTACCCTGACCTTCACGGGATGACCTTGGTCTGAATACATTAACTGCACCACCACAGGCTGCAAGAATTGCTTTAGCTTTAAAGAGATAAATTTTATTTTCTCTTACGCTAAAACCAATTGCACCTGCAACTCTATTTGGTTCTTTTGCATCTTTAAGAAGTTTAACTATGAATACTCTTTCATAAAGATTCTGAGCCTGACCCGTTGCCTTTCTGTTGAACTCTAAGGCCGCTTTGGCGGCTTCAGCCACTATTACTTTATAGGATTCTCCATTAATCATTATCTGCCATTTTCCAGAACGACATGGAACTCCACCTTCTTTAAGTGAAGGCTTGCCTGCATCTCTTGCCTGAAATCCATCAAGTGAAAATCCATCATCACCTTTTTTCCATATTGGAAGTCCCCACTCTTCAAATAAATGGACAGAATCATCAACATGTCTTCCAAGGTCGTATACAAGGTCTTCACGGATAATTCCCATCAGGTCTGCACGGACATATTTAACATAGTCAACAACTTTGTTTTCACCAATATAAGTGTTAATAGCACTCAAACCCATTGCCACAGCACCGGAACGATCCATTGCGGCTTTATCAACAAGTGTCACTTTAATGCCTTTTGGTGTTGCCCATCTTGCAGCTTCATATGCAGCACCACAAGCAGACATTCCACCACCGATAATTAGAAAATCAGTTTCGACCTCAACAACATCAGGTCTCTGACAGTATGAAAATGTACAAGTCTCTTTTTCCATGTTATACCTCCTTTACTCTATTTTTATTCTTTTCTAACTTCATAATTAAAGAAGCCAGGGTTTTTAACTTTTCCGAAATCAGGATCAGGAAGTCCTGCGAAAATATTGTCAGCAGTCCAGTAACCTTCCGGTGTTGTTCTGATTGGGAACTTAAATCTTTTCAGAGAGCCATTTCTGAATTTAATTGTCCACATAATTGCATCCTGACCTCTCATTGGAATAACACTTGCTCCCAGAGGGCAGAAGTCTGCATAACCTCTAATTTCAATTGCCTGCTGTGGACAAATCTTAACACAGTTGTAACATTCCCAACACTGGTCTGGTTCCTGATTGAAAGCTTTCATTTTTTCTCTGTCCAATACCATCAAGTCATTGGGGCAGATGTACTGGCATGCGGTTTTGTCCTGGGCTTTGCAACCGTCACACTTTTCAGTAATTACAAAACTTGGCATAGCTTAACCTCCTTTTATTTTTTATTATGCTGGTTTTTGTACTGGATTCTTCTGTAATTCCAGCACATCACTTATATCAACATCAGGAATCGGAAGCTCTTTATCTTCCTTAGCAACTTCATCCTTAATTGAAGCAACATCAGCAATTGCTTTTTCAAGAACTTCAGGAGTTAAAGCTTTTAACTCCAATATTTTCTTAAAAACCAATCTCTTAAATGCAGCTGGAGTTTCTTCGATAAATCCTCTTGCATCAAACCTTGCTTTACTGAATTGTTCAATAACTTTTTGTCCAAGTTCGTCAGGAACTTCAATAACAACACGTTTTAATGCTCCTCCAAATATAGGTTCGACTTTTTCTTCAATAGGTGTTCCCTTTATTGCCGCCAGTCTTTTTTCATCAATTATTACACCAAAAAACTTAGCCATTACTTACCTCCTTATTTTTTTAACTTAGCAGGGATTTCAATATGAGGAAGATCAACCTCTAATCTCTCTTCCCTCTCTTTGAGATATTTTTCATTATTAAATGGATATCCAAACTTCTGCCACCACTTAACAACGACTTTGTAAACCTCTGGCCTGTAAATCTGCGGTGGTGGTGTTACACCTTCAGCCAAAAGACCTCTGATAAAACTTCCAGAGTATCTTGAGTAAATACCTTTATGGTTACAGTTACTTGAGTATGCAAACTCAAGACATTTTGGACAATACCAGAACTCTGCAATATTCTGTGGTCTTATATAGAAACCACCTTCAACAGCATAAGGTGGAGCTTCAAGTCCAAAACTTGGAATACCTTTAGACCATAGAATCTGAGTTGCGTAAATGTCATAATACTCACCAAGTGCAGCATGGTCTCTTCCAAACATATGGAAAGAAATTCCCATATTCTGTCTTATTACTGCATGAATAAGAGACTCTATTGGGTTACCATATCTCATATCCCATAATGTAAATGTCACAAGATGACGCTCTGGCTTAATATAGCCTGCAAGATGAACCATTTCATGACCCTCAACAATTGCCTCATCTGGAAAATCTCCAATTCTTTTTGCACCGACTATTGCGTTAACAACTATCCCGTGAGCTGGTTCTATATCTCCAATGTATGCTGCATTTTTCATTAATGCTTCATGTCCTGTATGAGGAACATTTCTTGTCTGATGAGCAATAACAGTGGTCCAGCCTCTTTTTTCAAATTCCTCTCTTGATCTTTTTGGTGGATACCAGAATCTATCAAAAGGTGGTCTAATTTTAGGCTCATTAATAATTGTATACTTCCCTGCAAGGATAATTGGATTTAATGAACAATAAATATTATAACCTGTGTGTTTCTGATCAAAAGGAACTTTTACAACTTCTGGATTTTTCTCTGGTGTCCCAAATGTTCTTAATGCTACATCTTCTGGCACAATTTTATAAACTTCTTCAATCTCAAGAATAGCAAAAGGCTCACCTTTAAGTCTCAAAAGGAGCCAATCGCCTGCACCAACCCCAAGTTTTTTTAAATCTTCCTCTGAGATATCAAAAAGTATAGGATAGGGAAAGACCCATCCACTTGAAAGTCTTCTACGATCAAGAACACTTTCAAGTTCAGCCTTTGTCATGGAACCTTCAACAGGGCTGAAAAATCCATAACATACTGACATGATTTCTCTGTAAACATTTCTAACAGGATTGCCTTTAAAAAATGTGGGTTTAATGTCATAAACAGCAGAACATTTTTCCATTAACTTTTTTGCCATCTCAGGATCACGGACAACCCGCTCAATAATCTTTCCACCATGAGGCGGTGGCAACGTCTTAATTCTTACATCCGGCATACTTTTCCTCCTTTAAATTACTTTTTTTCTAATATTGCACAGATATCGCTAAATATTTTATCCATACTACCTGTGCCTGAGACACTTTTAAGTATTCCTTTTTTTGAATAATAATTAATCAGTGGTTCTGTTTGTGTTCTGTAAACTTCAAGTCTTTTCCTGATTGTTTCTTCTTTATCGTCATCTCTCTGAAAAAGCTGTCCTCCACATTTATCACATTTTCCCTCTACCTTTGAAGGAGAATAATAAATGTTATACATCTGTCCGCATGACCTGCATGTCCTTCTTCCTGTAAGTCTTTTCATAAGATCATCAAATGGAACATCTAGATTTAACGCAACATCTAAAGGCATATTCATTTCAACAAGCATTTTATCAAGAGCTTCTGCCTGAGCAACATTTCTCGGAAAACCATCAAGAATAAAGCCCTTCTTACAATCATCCTGAGAAAGTCTTTCCTTAACCATACCCAAAACAACTGAGTCAGGAACAAGCTCACCTCTATCCATATATGCTTTTGCTTCTTTACCAAGTGCTGTCCCTGCTGCAACCGCTGCCCTCAGAAGATCACCCGTTGATATCTGAGGTATGCCATACTTTTCTACCAATCTCTTTGCCTGTGTTCCCTTACCAGCTCCTGGTGCACCGAGAAATACTAACCTCATTGAAGCCTCCTTTCAGAATGTTAGTAATTTAAACCTGTAATCAACGTAACGTTTGGTTTATAATTTAACCTATTATTGATTAAAAAGCAACTTAAATTTTATAATTTCATAATAAGTTTTGTTTATAAATTTGGGCAAATTTTACCAAAAACTCCTTTAATTTGTCAAGTGCTTTCCTACGATGACTAATTTGATCCTTATCATGAGAATTCATTTCAGCAAATGTTTTTTGAAAACCATCCGGAATAAATACAGGATCATATCCAAACCCCTGATCTCCTCTTGGACTTTCTATAATTTTTCCGCTAACATAGCCCCAAAATATTTGTTCCTGCCCATCTGGTAAAACTAATGCAATACAACATACAAATCTTGCATTTCTTATATCAGATGGTACTCCTTCCAACTCTTTTAAAAGTTTTCTAATATTATCCTCATCAGAAGCGTTATCTCCTGCATATCTTGCTGATTTAACACCAGGTTTACCTCCTAATGCTTCAACTTCAAGACCTGAATCATCAGCTAAAGCAGCCAATCCTGTATGTTTACAGACATATCTTGCTTTTTTTAAAGCATTTTCATCAAAAGTTAGGCCATCTTCTATAACTTCTTCAAGTTGAGGGAAATCATTAACAGAAAGAATGTTTATATCCAGTCCATCAAGTATCCTTTTTAATTCTTCTATCTTTTTATGATTTCTTGATGCAATTACAAGTTTCATAATGTTTATTGAAGTCTTACTCCTTATCTAAGCTAGTAACATAGACAAAGTGCAATTTCTATTAAAATTTAATTGTTTGACAATCATACATTGTTTAAGCTATATTAAAAAACAGCGGGGTGGAGCAGTCTGGTAGCTCGTCGGGCTCATAACCCGAAGGTCAGAGGTTCAAATCCTCTCCCCGCAACTAATCAAACAAGGCTTCGACAAATTCTTCTGGATTGAAATCTTTTAAATCATCAAAATCTTCACCTATTCCTATTAACTTGATAGGAATTCCTATTTCCTTTTTTATTGCAAAAACAACACCACCTTTTGCTGTTCCATCTAGCTTTGTCACGACCACACCAGTTAAGCCTACTGCCTCATTAAAAAAAGTAGCCTGTCTTAAAGCATTCTGGCCTGTAGTAGCATCCAGAATAAGCAAGGTTTCATGTGGTGCATCAGAGATTGATTTCTTAATGACTTTATTGATTTTTCGCAATTCTTCCATAAGAGGAACTTTAGTATGTAACCTGCCTGCGGTATCTATTATTACTACATCTTTATGGTTTGATTTAGCATATTCCAGAGCATCAAATGCAACAGCAGCAGGATCTGAACCGCTTTTATGTTTTATAACATCTGCACCAACCCTGATTGCCCATACCTCAAGTTGTTCTATGGCTGCAGCTCTGAATGTATCTGCCGCTGCAAAGACAACACTTTTGCCTTCAGAACTAAATTTGTAACCAAGTTTACCAATCGTTGTGGTTTTGCCAACTCCATTCACTCCTACAACAAGAATAACAGAAGGACTAGCTTTCAAATTTAAAGATGTATTATTTTGAAGCAACTCAATAAGCTCCTTTTTAAGAAGAGTTTTAATATCAGTAACATTTCTGATTGAGTTTTCTTTAAATTTTTTTCTTAATATATCTGTTATTTCTTCTGTAGCTTTAACTCCTATGTCAGATGAAATCAATATTTCTTCAACTTCTTCAATAGTTTTTTCATCTATTTTCCCTCCTGCAGGGACTATTCCTTCAATTTTTTCAACTATAGACTGTTTTGTTTTGCTTAATTTTTCTTTAAGTTTGTTTAAAAGCCCCATTAGCGCTTCCTGAACTCAACAACAAGTTCATCTTTTTTCTTTAAAAGCCGATATTTAAGAGGTTTTTTAAGAATAATATTTAATACCAGTTTATTGTTTTGCTCTTCTACTACAGAAACTTTTTTTATAAATTCAGAATCAATTTTTACAGGTGTTTCTAATTGATTCGTAGCTGGATAAATCTCTAAAACAACTGCCATAGCACCAGTTGTTTTTTGCGTTCTGGGATAATAACTACCCTGTTTTTCTATATTTGGCACAAATAAGGTTAATATGCATCCACTTTTGGTTTCAACAAGGGAAACATTTTTAAGTTCTAATACATTACCTTTTAACGCAGTACCCTTTTTTTTACCCCTGGTTTCCTTTACTTCCTTTTTCTTCATTACTTTTTGCTTTGTTTTTTCAACCGGTCTTTCCTCGCTAACCTTGATTTCTTTAGAAGGACTTTCTTTCTCTTCTGTAGTTGCATAAATTTCAAAATTTTCTGCCTTATCATACATCACATTAACAGTGGCAACACCGTTTACAAACTCTGATGCTGGAATTTTATTAGGAGTGAGAGTTCCTGTTCCTGATGATTTCAAGATAACAGTATTACCGTATAAATTGTAATTTGACATAATTTTATCGAGTTGATTATAAGCTATAATTTTTATTTTGAATCTCTGCCCTGCTATAATTGTATCCGGAGAAATTACCTCAAATCTCTTAACCTTTGGTGGAATAAGTTTTACTATATCGCTTTCGCCTTTTATGTTGTTATCATTTGCAATCTTAACCACTATTTTAATATCTTCCGGCTTATCGTACCGAAGACTGATTTTAGCCTTACCATCTGAAAATGCATAAGATGAAAGTTCAGATAGAAATACTGAACTTTTACCTTGCGCTTCGATAATTATTTTTTCCCTCTGCATTGCAAAATCTTTAACAAAATTATTAAAGTTATCTATTGCAAGTATGGTTACATCAAAAGGTTCATTCACCACAGCTTCACTTGGCGCATTAACAATAAAAGATGTTACTTCTCCATTTAAAATTTCAACCTTTTCACTTTTACCTGTAATTTTTTTGTCTAATAAATTTGCTTCTATCTGAAAATAGCCAGTTCTTTCAGCAAAAAGCTTAACATTAACATAACAACGTTCAGATACATATCTAATATCCTTTATTTGAGGAGCAACATCCCCTTTGAAAAATAAGTTTAACGCTTTTGGATCAAAATCCTGGCAGACAACATTACCAAATCTGTCGTTACCTGTAATCTGTATATCAAAATCTCTACCAACTCTTACAGAAGGGGGAACCTTTATTTTAAGTGTATATAGCTGAGCGGGTAAAATCTTTATCCTCTTTTCCAGAATTGGAAAAGGACTGTTAATTTCATAGAGAGTTAGCAATACATCTTCCGCTCGTTCATCCTTGAATTTTATTGCCAAACCTGACTGTGTTATTTCACTAGATTTAAACTGAGAAGGAGTTATTGTAGCAAAGCCACTCACAGCTAATTTATATTCTTTTGGGCTTTCCGAAGGCATACTAACAGAATTACCGAAAGCATCAAGTGCATAAATGAATATTTTATATTCACTGCCTGCTATAAATTTATCTGGTGTATCAAGTTGAAAATGATCAAAAGTCCCTGGCTTAGCTATGATTTCACCATATACTGATGATATCCAGTTAAAAAGCAATAAAAAGATAACAAAGACCAGCGAACAACTTCCCCTTAAAATTTTATTATCCATTTTACCCTCCTCTGTAAGTTCTATTCACATTTTGCTTTATCTACAAATTTTATTGTATCCTATCATAATTGTTTATATTAAAAAGAGGCAAGTGCTATTGTATTATAGAGTATTTAAAATAATAATAAAATAATAAAAATGGTTAATACCCACTCAAAGTATAGTAATATTTTTTTCAGAGGAATCGCCAAGTTTATTGACTTAATTATTGTTGTTGTGCTCTGGAAAACCTTTCCTGAATCAGGAATATTCATCGGAATTTTTTATTTATTAATAAGTGACGGGTTATTTAATGGTCGTAGCATTGGTAAAAAATTTTTGAGGCTAAAAGTTATTAATATTGATAGGCAGAGTAATGCTGATTTCAGAGATTCCATAATAAGAAATTTACCACTGGCTTTTCCATTATTTTTTTTACTGATACCTATTGTTGGATGGTTAATCTTTTTTTTAATTTTTGCTTTTGAATTTATTCTAATGGTAGGAGATTCGGAAGCTAAAAGATTTGGTGACTACCTGGCAAAAACATCAGTTATAGAAGAATAAAGTTTCAATATTTTAAAATATTGAAACTTTAAATAAAGGAGGAAAATGTGGTTCTTCAAAAAATAGTCGGAAAATTTTCTAATGACCTTGCAATTGATTTGGGTACAGCCAATACATTGGTATATGTGAAGGGGAAAGGAATTGTATGTGACGAACCATCTGTTGTTGTTTTCAGAAGAGATAATAAAAAAGTTATTGCTGTTGGTACAGAAGCCAAGGAAATGATGGGGAAAACACCCGCCAATATTATCACAATTAAACCCCTTAAAGACGGCGTTATTGCTGATTTTGATGCGACAGGAGAAATGCTTAAGTACTTTATAACTAAAGCCCATAATAGAAAATGTTTCATCTCTCCAAGAATAATTATTGGAGTACCATCAGGAATAACTCAGGTTGAGCAGAGAGCTGTCAAGGATGCTGCAATTGCTTCAGGTGCTCGGGAGGTTTATCTCATTGAAGAACCGATGGCTGCTGCTATAGGAGTTGGCCTACCAGTTGGAGAACCTTCTGGCAATATTATTGTTGATATAGGTGGAGGAACCACTGATGTCGCTGTTATCTCTCTTGATGGAATAGTCTGTTCTAAAGCTGTAAAAGTAGGTGGAGACAAAATGGATGAAGCTATAATAGCTCATATAAAAAGAAAATACAATCTTATGATCGGAGAAAGAACAGCAGAGTTAATTAAAATTAATATCGGTAGTGCTTATCACATAAGCTCAAAAAAAACAATGGAAATTAAAGGACGAGATCTTATTACTGGAATTCCAAAAGCAATTACTATCACAGAGGATGAAATTAGAGAAGCTTTACAGGAACCGGTATCAATTATTCTTGATACTATAAAAGTTACATTAGAAAATACTCCTCCTGAACTGGCTTCTGACATAGCTGACAAAGGAATAGTTCTTGCAGGTGGCGGTGCTTTATTGAAAGGACTTGACATCCTTATAAAAGAACATACAGGCGTCCCTGTAATTATTCCAGATGATCCTTTAAGAGCAGTTGTTAAGGGATGTGGTGCAATGCTTGATAAACTTGATTTACTAAGAAGAGTTTCTCTGAATGTTAACTGATGATAAAAAGAATAACTCTTGTTATTATAGTTACGATTTGTATAATATCATTTTTTCTTATAAGCTATCAGGCTAAAGGGTTAATAAAATTCAGCAAAATAAATCTTTCGCCTTTAATATCACCAGTAAACTATGTAACAAACTTTGCTTCTGATCTCTTACACTGTCAGGAGGAAAACAAAAAATTAAAAGAACAGTTATACCAAATTATTCTCCAACAAAAATCGTATTATGAACTCATGGAAGAAAACAGAAGATTAAAGAGTTTACTGGGCTTAAAAGAAAGAGAAAAACAAATTTTAACATTAGCAACAATAATAAGAAGAGGATCAAATAAATTTTTAAAAACTTTCTGGATAGATAAAGGAAGTGAGCATGGAATAAAAACAGGAATGCCAGTAATTACATTAAATGGACTGGTTGGAAAGGTTATATTTATATCTTCAAATTCATCAGAAGTACTCGCATTAACTGACCCTAACTTTTCTGTCTCTGTACGGGTTGAGCGGACCAGAGCAGAAGGGATACTAAGTGGAACAGGAACAAACCTCTGTCGTCTCAAATATATTCCACTAGAGGAAGACATAATGGTTGGAGACAGATTAATTACTTCGGGCACAGATGGGATTTTTCCTGAAGGAATTAAAGTCGGAGTGGTAAAAAAAGTTGATAGGAAAAATGGATTTTTTCAGAATCTCGAAGTTATTCCATACCAACCAGATTCAAAAATTGAAGAAGTTGCAATAATTAAAAACTAACATGAAATTTTTAATAAAATTAGCCATTTTTATTTTTGTTATTTTTTTTGTTGAACAAGTTTTCACACTTAACAATATAAATTTTAACTTCTCATTTTTACTTATTTATCTTTTTGTTATACATTATTTTTTTCCTGAAATTGAACAAAAAAAAATTGCTCCGTCAGAAACATTACCAGTTTTCTTTTTTGTTCTGGTGGGATTAATAGAAGACTTATTTCAGGGAGTAATTGGTCCTGGCATTATATCCAAAACTATTACAGGGTCTTTATTAATAATTGTCGTTAAACAACTTTTTTTTCACTGGACAGAACTTTTCAAGGCTCTTATTATTTTTATTTTTACAATAACTGATGAATTAATTTATAGTTTAATTATAATTTATTTCTTTAATTTCGATATGGAATATATCTCTTTTTTTAAAGTACTGCTTATTAAAGGACTATTTAATATTCCTTTTGGTTTAATTCTAAGCTGGAAAAAACCATGAAAATAAAAGATTATATATTTACTAGTATAATTTTCTTCATATTCATAATACTTTTTTTAAGGCTCTGGCAACTTCAAATAATGAATACAGAAAAATATCAAAAACTATCCGAACAGAACAGAATTAGAATAATAAAAACTCCTGCTCCCCGCGGAATCATTTATGATCGAAATGGTATTCCATTGGTTGAAAATATAATTTCTTTTGGACTTTCAATTTCTCCTGAATACATAGATAAAGTAGATATAAGCATGTTATCTAAAATTTTAAATATACAGATAGAAGAATTACAGAAAAAAACCAGTAAAAAACCTGAAAGTATTTATATGCCAATAAGGATAAAAGATGATCTTACATTTAAAGAGATCGCGATGCTTGAAGTGAGGCGTTCAGAACTACCAGGATTAATAATAGAACCTGAGATTAAAAGACATTATCCTTTTGGAGCTGCAACAGCACATCTATTGGGATATCTCGGTAAAATCACCGAGGAACAAATTAAAAATAATCCAGAATACCAAAATCTACCCTCTTATTTTATGGTTGGTCAGACAGGACTGGAAAAATTATTTGACAACAGATTAAGAGGGATTCAGGGAGAAAAAATTATAGAAGTTGATGCTCTTGGCAGGGAATTAAGGCTTATAAAGGAAACACATCCAGTTAAAGGTGAGGACATTTATTTAACAATTGATGCTCTACTACAGGAAGCAGCATATAAAGCTTTCGGTGGCTCGTCTTCTACAGCAAATGCAAGGCATTTTGAAGGATTTGCAGGAGCTTTTGTTGCATTGAAACCCGATACAGGTGAAATATTAGCATTATTAAGTTCTCCATCCTTTGACCCCAACATATTTATTGAAGGAGTATCAGCAGATTATTGGAAAGAGTTGATAACCAATCCCCAAAATCCTTTGCTTGATAGAACAATTCAGGGATTGTATGCTCCGGGGTCAACTTTTAAAATTATTCCTGCAATTGCAGGACTTGAAGAAGGAATAGTATCACCTGATAAAATTCTAGTCAACTGCACAGGTGGTATAAGTTTCAGTCAATGGACATTTGGATGCTGGCAAAAAGAAGGACACGGTCCTGTAAATCTCAGACGAGCGCTTGTTGAATCCTGTGATGTCTACTTTTATGAACTCGGTAAAATTCTTGGCATAAAAAAAATTTATAAATACGCAACATTACTTGGACTTGGCAACTCAACTGGATTCAGTGATGATGAAAAGCCAGGCCTTGTGCCGGATGAAGAATGGAAAAAAAATGTAAAAAAAACATCATGGTTTCTTGGTGACACATTCAATACTGCAATAGGTCAGGGGTTTTTAAAAGTTACACCGTTACAGATGGCAAATGTCATGGCTGAGGTGGTCAATGGAGGCATAAAAACAAGTGTTCATATAATAAGAAATATGGAAATCCGTAAAGAAAATCTCAATCTTAATCGTGAAAATCTTGAAATAATTAAAGATGCATTATCTGCTGTTGTAAATGAACCCAATGGTACTGCTGCAGGTGCACGTTCTTATTTGATAAAATTCGGTGGCAAAACAGGAACAGTTCAGGTAGTAAGTAAAAAATTCAAAGGAAAGTCATCATATAAAAATATTGAACACCATGCATGGTTTGTTGGTTTTGCTCCAGTAGATAACCCTGAGATGGCTTTTTCTTTAATTGTTGAACATGGTGGAAGTGGAGGTGGAGTAGCTGCACCACTGGCGAAAAATATTCTTGAGGGATACATTATAAAAAAGAGGCAATTAAATGTTAAAAATTGATAGAAGAATGCTTGAACATTTTGACTGGATTACTTTTTGCATTGTTCTTTTTATCTGTATTATAGGAATACTTACAATTTACAGCGCCACAAGACCGCCACTTGATGAAGGAGAGAGTCCTCCGTTTTATATAAAACAGTTGATATGGCTTTTAATAGCTATTATGACCTTGGTTATTTTCGTAACATTTGACTATGTAAAAATAAAAGAGTACTGGTTAATTTTGTATATTATAGGAATTTCACTTTTAATTATCGTCCTTTTTATGGGTAAGACAGCAATGGGAGCAAAACGATGGATAAATCTTGGTTTTTTTTCATTTCAGCCATCAGAAATATTCAAGATCATTTTTATAATAAGCGTCTCAGCATTTCTTGAAAATAAAGAATCACCTTTATCAGCAAAAGATACTCTAAAAACATTAATTATTTTTGGAATAATCCCGTTCTTACTTATTATGAAGCAGCCTGATCTTGGAACCGCAATTTTAATTCTTACCATTACAATTATAATGATTATTTACAAAGGCTTAACTATAAGATTACTGATATTGTTTTTGTCTTTATTTATTACTTCAATTGTTTTTTTATGGGAAATTCTATGGGCAGGACTGAAAGAATATCAGAAAAATAGACTAATTGCATTTATTGATCCCAGTATAGACCCCAGTGGAATTGGTTATAATATTATGCAATCAGTAATTACAGTAGGTTCTGGCGGCCTATTTGGCAAAGGATTTCTGGAAGGCACACAGGGTCCTTTAAAATTTCTTCCTGAACGACATACTGATTTTATTTTCCCCATTTTTTCAGAAGAATGGGGATTCATAGGTTGTTTAATTCTTTTAGCATTATATTTTACAGTATTTATAAGATGCTTTCAGACCTCTGTAATTGCAAAAAATAGTTTCGGAAAACTTCTAGCAATAGGGTTTACTTCCATTTTTGTTTTATATTTTTTTATTAATATTGGAATGACACTGGGGATTATGCCTGTGGTAGGAATCCCCTTGCCATTCATGAGTTATGGTGGGACAACTCTTCTTGCTAATTTTACAGGCATTGCACTTGTGATAAATGTTAGAATGAGACGATTTGAATTATTTTACCCATAAAAGGAGGATATCATGAAAATCATTGAAGGAAAGCTGGAAGCTCAAGGATTAAAATTTGGAATTGTTGTAAGCAGGTTTAATGAATTTATAACTTCAAAACTTCTGGAAGGTGCACTGGATGCCTTAATAAGACATGGAGCAAAAGAAAGTGACATCGAAGCCGTGCGAGTTCCTGGTTCATTTGAAATTCCTCTTGTTGCAAAAAAGTTAGCTCAGTCTGGCAGGTTTAATGCAGTAATCTGTCTGGGCACTTTAATTAGAGGAGCAACGCCTCATTTTGACTACATTGCCGCTGAAGTATCTAAAGGAATCGCACTTGTTAGTCTTGAAGTCGGGATACCTGTTTCTTTCGGTATTATTACAGCGGATACAATTGAACAGGCAATAGAAAGAGCTGGTTCAAAAGCTGGGAATAAAGGCTGGGATGCAGCCATGGTAGCCATTGAAATGGCAAGAGTAATAGAACAGATGAAATAGACCAGGCACACAGGATTAGCAATAATGAAAAGAAGAAAAGCAAGAGAATATGTTTTACAATTTCTATATGCCTGTGAAATGAATGAAAATACTGAAAAAATAAGTGATTATAACCTGTTACAGGAAGAACTTGAAAAATTCTGGGAAAGAAATGAAGAACAGGACCATGATATTAAATCATTTACAACTAAACTAATAGAAGGAACAATAGAACATATTGATACTATTGATACTATTATTCAAAAATATACAAATAAATGGAATATGGAACGCATCATTACCATTGATAAAAATATTTTAAGATTCGCAATTTATGAAATATTATATCGTCAAGACATACCATACCAAGTTACAATCAATGAAGCTATAGAAATTGCTAAAAAGTACTCTACAAAACAAAGTGCAGCATTTATAAACGGAATCCTTGATAAAATCGCAAAAGAAGAGAGCATTGTCCGCTCCAGTTGAAGCGGACAATGAAATTTAAACTTTATAAGCTGTGCTTTACTCGAGTTGAATTTTTATCTCTTTTGGTCTTGCCTGCTCTTTTCTTAAAATGACAATCTCGAGAATCCCATTTTTTAAATTTGCTTTAACTGAAGCTTTATCAACATCCATAGGTAAACTAATAGTTCTTGAAAAAGGTCCAAAGCTTCTTTCATTTAGAACATAATCATCATCAGAAATACCCTCAGGTTTTTTAACTTCTCCTTTAATTATAAGTCTGTCATCTGTAATGGTTAAATCTATATCTTCTTTCTCAACACCTGGAATTTCCACCTGAATAACTACTTCATTTCCTTTCTCAAAAATATCAATATTTGGTGAAATAACACCTTCTGTAGTTGCTGCTCTTTTACGTCTTATAGGAGAAAGAAATTCTTCAAAAAGTCTGTCCATTTCTTTTCTCATCTCTTCAATTTCTTTTAAGGGACTCCATTTTACAATAGACATGATATACCTCCTAAAATTTTATTTAGGCTGTCTCTGCTAACACAATCCGTTCAAATATTATTTTACCATCTTTGAAATCTACTTCTACAGTATCACCTTCTTTAAATACACCCTCAATTAATTTTATAGCAAGTGAATCGAGAATCTCCTTCTGTAATATCCTTCTTAAAGGTCTTGCTCCGTAAACTGGATCATAACCAATTCTTGCAAGATATTCTTTAGCCTGCTCTGTAAGAACAATGTCAATTTTGCGATTTTTGAGATATTGTTTAATTCTCTTTATCTGAATTTCAATAATATCTTTCATTACTTCCTTGCTCAGTGGATTGAATATTATTATTTCATCAATTCTGTTTAAAAATTCAGGTCTGAAAAATGCTCTTAGATCATCTGTTATTCTTTTTCTCAAATCCTTCTTAAGATCCTGCCAGTGCTCTGTTCCACCATGTTCCAGAAACTCCTGAATATGACTACTTCCGATATTTGATGTCATTATTATAATTGTATTTCTAAAATCAACAACTCTTCCATGTCCATCAGTAAGACGTCCATCATCAAGAATCTGTAAAAATACATTGAAAACTTCAGGATGAGCCTTTTCAACCTCATCAAAAAGAACAACACTGTAAGGACGTCTCCGCACAGCTTCAGTAAGCTGTCCACCTTCTTCATATCCAACATAACCAGGAGGTGCGCCTATAAGACGACTTACTGTATGACGTTCCTGATACTCAGACATATCAATACGAATCATGGCATTTTCATCATCAAAGAGAAACTCTGCAAGCGCCTTCGCAAGCTCTGTTTTACCAACTCCTGTTGGGCCAAGAAACATAAATGAACCAATCGGACGATTCGGATCCTGTAATCCTGCTCTTGCTCTTCTTATTGCATTTGATACTGCAATAATTGCCTCATCCTGACCAACAACTCTTTCACGTAATCTTTCCTCCATCTTTAGAAGTTTTTGGGTCTCACTTTCAAGGAGTCTTTTAACAGGAATTCCTGTCCACTTGGCAACAACTTCTGCAATATCCTCCTCATCAACCTCTTCTTTGAGCATCTTCCTTTTGCCCTGAATCTCCTTAAGCCTGACGTTTTCCTGTTCAAGTGCCTTCTGTAGTTCAATCAGTCTGCCATATCTCAACTCAGCAGCCCTTGTTAAATCTCCCTGACGCTCGGCCTGTTCAGAGGCAATACGTACCTGTTCGATTTCTGCCTTAATCTCACGAATTTTTAAAATAATCTCTTTTTCAGCCTGCCACTGTTTGCTTAACTGCTCCTTCTTGACAAGAAGTTCTTCTATTTCCTGAGAAATTTTTTCTATCTTCTCCTTTGCATCCTCAGTTGGTTCCTTGCTTAATGCCTGACGCTCTATCTCAAGCTGTCTGAGCTTACGTTCTATTTCATCAAGCTCAATTGGCATGCTATCAATCTCCATTCTAAGCTTCGCAGCTGCTTCATCTATAAGGTCAATTGCTTTGTCAGGAAGATATCGATCAGTAATGTATCTGTGCGAAAGAACTGCAGCAGCAACAAGTGCAGAGTCTTTTATCTTTACACCATGATGAACCTCGTATCTTTCTTTAAGCCCTCTCAGAATTGATATGGTCTCTTCAACAGATGGTTCTTTTACTAAAATAGGCTGAAATCTTCTTTCAAGTGCAGGATCTTTTTCAATGTATTTTCTGTATTCAGTAACTGTTGTAGCACCTATACAGCGGAGTTCTCCACGAGCAAGCGCTGGTTTAAGCATATTAGCAGCGTCAACCGCTCCTTCCGCAGCACCAGCACCGACCAGAGTATGAAGTTCATCTATAAATGTGATAATTTTACCTTCTGACTGTGTGATTTCCTTTAACACAGCTTTTAGTCTTTCTTCAAACTCTCCACGATACTTCGCGCCTGCAAGAAGTGATCCTATATCAAGAGCAATTAATTCTTTATCCCGCAAGGACTCTGGAACATCACCGGCAACTATTCTCTGTGCAAGTCCTTCAACAATGGCTGTTTTACCAACTCCTGGATCACCAATAAGCACAGGATTATTTTTTGTCCTACGACTTAAAACCTGCACAACTCTTCTGATTTCCTCATCTCTTCCAATAACAGGATCTAATTTACCCTTTCTGGCGAGTTCTGTGAGATTTTTTCCATAACGAACCAATGACTGATACTTTTCCTCAGGATTGGGGTCAGTTACTTGATGTACACCACGAATTGCTCTCATTGTATCCAGAACTTTTTGTCGGGTTATAGTCTGTTTCTTTATTGCATCAAGTGCAGGACCTCCAATATCAAATAAAGCTATAAGAAGATGTTCCACACTAATGTATTCATCTTTAAGATGTTGAGCCTCTTGCTCAGCTTTTTCAAAAAGCTGATTGAGTCTCTGGGTGATATATATCTGTTCAAGTGGCTGTGTACCATGTATTTTTGGAAATTTGTCTATCGCTTTCTTTAAATCTTCTTTTATAGCATGTAAATCCGCTCCGCATTCTTTGAGAATTCGGGTTACAAGTCCTTCGCTATCCTCAAGCAATGCATACATAAGATGCTCTACATCGATCTGTTGATTACCATATTGAGAAGCAATTTTTTGAGCATCTCTAATTGCTTCCTGAGTTTTATAGGTCAACTTGTCGAATCTCATTGTTAAACCTCCTTAAATTTCTTCAAAAAACTTTTTCATTCTTTTTTCTATTGTTTCCTTTATATCTTCATCAAGATAACGAAACATTTCGTGCATAAATTGTTCTAAAATTTGCATTCTGTCTCGCATTCTGAGAATAATATCCACTCCGGCTCTATTAACACCAAATTCCTTTGTAAGCCTGATAACAAAATTGAGCCTTTCAAGGTCTTCATCAGTATAAACTCTCTGTCTTTTAATTCTCTTTGGTTTTATAAATCCTTCTCTTTCATAACATCTCAGAGTTTGAGGATGCACGTTAAGAAGTTTGCAGACCATGCTAATCATATATAATTTTTCATCCTGCTTCATCTTTACCTCCTTAACATTGCATCTCTCGGATTTTCTTTATATAGTTGCTCAATTTTCTTAATCTGTTCCTTATCATTTACAGTTAACCCTTTTGGCACAACAATTTTCACTACAACATACATATCTCCTCTTTTACTTCCTGTTGGAGAAGGAAAGCCTTTTCCAGAAATTCTGAACTTCTGCCCGCACTGAGTGCCTTCAGGTATTTTCATTTTGACTGTATGTCCATCTGGAGTGGGTACATCAATTTTTGCCCCTAAAGCCGCCTCAACAACTGTCACAGGAATATCAAGATATATATCATCACCCTTTCTTGTGAATAAAGGATGAGAAACAACTGTAACCTCAAGGATTAAATCCCCATATAAAGCTCCACCTCTTCCGGCATTTCCATATCCTTTAACCTTGACATTCGAACCAGTATCAACTCCAGCAGGAATCTTTGCCTTAACTGTCTCAGTAGTTAAAATCCTGCCCAATCCTCCGCAATTTTTGCATTTAGATGCTGCAATCTTACCAGTTCCACCACATTGAGGACATATCTGACTGGCTCTGAAAAATCCTCGTGAAGTCTGAATTTTTCCAGTTCCACCACATCTCTTACAAATATCAACAGAATCTGCACCGCTTCCATGACAGGTGTTACATTCTATATATCTTTGATATGTAATTGGCTTGATTGTTCCATTGTAAGCTTCCTCGAAAGTCAGAGTAACTGGAATAATAATATCTTCACCTCTGGCATGAATAGTTTGAGTAGAACGAAAAGTTTCGCCAAAGAGATCCCCAAAAATATCTCCTAAGTCAAAATCTCTTGTAAAATCATATCCTCCAAAGTCAAAGCCTTTAAAATCAAAGCTGCCACCTCTGTCATATTCCTCTCTCTTCTTAGGGTCACTTAGGACTGCGTAAGCTTCATTAATCTCTTTAAATTTTTCTTCAGCCTCTTTGTTCCCCGGGTTTAAATCAGGATGATACTTCCTTGCAAGCTTGCGATAAGCCTTTTTAATATCCTCCTGTGAAGCGTCTTTATTAACACCAAGAATTTTATAGTAATCTTTATTTTCCATAAGTTCATCATAACATATTGAGTTAATCTATATCAATATATTATATTTGGTCAATAATTTAAACAATTCTTTGCTTAAAGAGAATAAAAAGCATATTGCGTTAAAGTCTGTGGACTCATTTGTCAGAAATTATTGAGTATTTATTATATGTTATAGAATTAAATAGAATTATTACTGTAATTTTTTGAATCTATTGTTTTATAATGCAAAGATTTAGATTTCGTTTCCGGAGAGTATAAAATGAAAATACCCATCTCTATTCCTGCTGAAACATTCAAGGTAAGATTAATTGATATAGTTGTATTTCTTATCATTCTAGGTATTCTTTCATTCTTAATATATATTGCATCTGAATGGGGAACACCTTATGACAGAACACTAGAAATAAATTTAAATCCGTCAAATATTCCGCAATACGCTCTACAATCTGTTGCTAGAATTTTTTCTGCCTATCTTTTATCTCTTGTTTTCTCAATATGGTATGGATATACTGCATCAAGAACCAAAATTCATGAAAAAATAATGATTCCTCTACTTGATATCCTTCAATCCATCCCTGTGCTTTCTTTTCTGCCAGGAGTTGTTTTAGCTATGATAGCCCTTTTCCCCGGAAAAAGAATAGGCCTTGAACTTGCCTGCATTCTTCTTATTTTTACTGGTCAGGTATGGAATATGACTTTCAGCTTTTATCACTCAATAAGTACAATTCCAAAAGAAATGAGAGAGGTGGTTAAAGTTTTCAAGTTCAACAAGTTTTCAAAATTCCTCAGGCTTGACCTTCCTTTTAGTGCTATTGGACTTATCTGGAATAGTATGATGAGTGTGGCTGGAGGCTGGTTTTTTCTAATGGCATGTGAAATGTTTGTTCTTGAAGATAGAGATTTCAGACTGCCCGGTCTTGGTTCATATATTCAAATAGCAGCCAACTCCGGCAATATTGAATATGTAATGTATGGACTTGGTATGATGATTCTATTAATAATTATCATCGACCTTTTTATCTGGCGACCTCTTATTGTATGGTGTCAAAAGTTCAGAATTGAAACAGTTCCTCCTGAAGAGGAAAGAGAGTCTTTAATTTTTAATATTTTTTCAGGTTCTGTTTTTATTAAGAAAGTTGTTGACACATTAAACAACGCGATTAATAAGATAGAAAAATTCAGTTACAGAGAGTTCATTTTATCCGGGAATCCTGTTATGAATAAAATAAGTAAAGCCCTAGGACTCATTTTGTTAATGGTTATTTCAATTATAATTATCTGGGCGATTTTAAAGGCTTCTTCAATAGTCTCATCTGTTAGTCTTGATAATATTTTAACTATAATAAAATCAGCATTTTATTCCTTGCTCAGGGTTTCTGTAGCTCTTTTAATAGCTCTTGCATGGACTCTTCCAGTTGGTGTTTATATTGGCTTAAATCCAAGAGCCGCAAAAATGCTACAGGGAATTGTTCAAATAGCAGCAAGCGTTCCAGCTACAGCAATTTTCCCTGTTATTCTTCTTTTGCTTATTAAACTTGGAGGAAGTCTTGATATAGGTGCTGTGTTTTTAATGCTTCTTGGCACACAGTGGTATCTTCTTTTTAATATAATTGCTGGAGCATCTGCCATTCCCAAAGACTTAATTGAAATTTCCAGAGTATATGGGATTAAGGGAATCAGAAAATGGAAAATTCTTATACTTCCAGGTATATTCCCTTATCTTGTTACAGGATTGATTACTGCATCTGGAGGTGCATGGAATGCTACAATTGTAAGCGAGTATGTCTCTTTTGGTGGCAAAATAATGCACGCAGCAGGGCTTGGTGCTTTAATAAGTTTATCGAGCGCTTCAGGAAATTTTGGACTCCTCTTGATTTCAACATGTTTCATGTCTTTAATTGTTGTTGGCATTAACCGACTGGTCTGGAAAAGACTTTTTATTCTGGCTAAAACAAAATACCTTCTTGAATAAGTAGGTTCTTGGTGATACTAATAATAACAGAAAGGAGTTGAAATGGCAAAAGAAGTCATTCTTGAATTAAAAAATGTTAAAAAATCCTTTCTGATTGGCAAAGGAAGAGACATTACTGTTCTTGATAATATTAATCTGAACATATTTTCTGGTGATTTTGTTTCAATTCTTGGACAATCAGGCGCTGGAAAGTCAACTCTTTTAAGAATTATGGCGGGGATTATTGAACCTACTGAAGGAAAGGTTTTATACAAGGGAATTCCTCTTAAGAAAGCTGATGCCCGAATAGCTGTTGTATTTCAGAGTTTTGCTCTATTTCCGTGGTTTAATGTTCTTGAAAATGTAAGAGTAGGTCTGGTTGGACAGGGCCTAAATGATGAAGAGATCAATGCAAAAGCAATACGGGCAATTGACCTGGTCGGGCTTGATGGATTTGAAGATGCCTATCCCCGAGAATTAAGCGGTGGAATGAGGCAGAGAGTTGGAATTGCAAGAGCACTGGCTGTTGAACCTGAGCTTCTCCTTATGGATGAACCTTTTTCAGCACTGGATGTTCTGACAGCGGATAATCTGCGTGGTGATATTATTGACTTGTGGAGAGAAGGTAAAATGCCAGCAAAAGCCATAGTTTTAGTTACGCATAACATTGAAGAAGCTGTAAGCATGTCATCTCGGGCTGTAGTCTTAAGCCATAATCCTGGGAGAGTTAAAGCTCAAATACCTCTAGAGCTTCCCTATCCTAGAGATAAAAACTCAAGAGATTTCAAATTCTTGCTTGATAAAATATATACAATACTTATAAAACCTCCAGAGGAGATTCCTATGATGCTTGCTGCTGGCAGGTATCAATTTCTTCCTCATGCAAAAGTTGGTGCAATTGCCGGACTTATTGAACTTGTTCATGACAAGGGTGGCAGGGTTGACATCTATGCTCTCAGTTCTGAACTTAGCATGGAACTTGATGATATCTTCCCCTTGATAGAAGCCTCTGTAATACTTGATTTTGGAGAAATAAAAGAAGGAGATTTTATTCTTACTGAGAAAGGGGGAAAATGGGCACAAGCTGATACTCTTGAAAAAAAGGAAATATTCAAAGAAGCTGCTTTACAGAATGTCCAACTGATAAAGCAGATCGTTCAAGTTCTTTCAACAATTTCAAAACACAGGGTTTCTGAGGAATTTTTTATTGATATTCTTAAAAATCACTTCACACCGGAAGAAGCCTGGAATCAGCTTGAGACAGCTATAGATTGGGGTAGATATGCAGAACTTTTTGCGTATGACTATGATGCAGGAGAGCTTTATCTTGAAGAAAATGAAACAATTGATATGTAGGCTTTCTGATTTAGTTGGAATACTTCCATCGTATTACAACTATAAAGGCGAACGCATTGATATCTCTCTTGAGACAAAAACAGGATTAATTTCTTCCATGGGGTTCAGGCTTGATAAAGAAATCCTTATAAAATGGATTAATTATTTTGACAGCTATCCATGGAAAAATTCTGTAGAACCTGTTTATGTAATTGAACCAGGTTCTACAATACATATTTATTTAAAAGAAAATCAACATGTTGATTACATTGAAATTGTTCCTTTTAAAGATTCAGGCAATGAATCCGAACCTATGTTTTTGCATTTAAATTCTGAAGCCTTACATAAAGATGAATGTAGAATTTTTGAAAATGGGACTTATTTTAAATACAATGTTTCAATCCCTTTATTATCCATTGGATACTACAAGATGTGTCTTTTTTCAAAAGAATTCAATAAAGAAAGCTTATTGATAGTCGTGCCGGAGAATTGCTTCATTCCATTTCAAAATAAAACATGGGGACTGCACTGCAATCTATGGAGTCTGAGAGGAGATAAAAGGGAGGGAGATTTCTCTCACCTAAAATATATATCAAAATATGTAGATGGCAAGGGAGGATTTATCAGTATCAATCCTCTACATTTAAATGATCCTAATGATTTATACGGCATTAGTCCTTACTCCTCCATATCAAGACAGTTTAAAACACCTCTTTACATCTCCAGATGTCCTGTCAGAGAAAAAGATGAAAAATTTTTTAATTATTCCAATGTATGGCAGGACAAAATGCGAGCTCTCAGAACTGAATTTGAACTATTTTATAAAAATTACATTAATGAGCCACAAAAGGTAAATAATTTTATTGACTATAAAAATAAACTTCATCCCCTTATAAGAGAAGATTTAAAATCTTTTTCTATTTTTTGTTTTTTAAGGGAAGAACTGGGGAAAAACTGGCAAAACTGGGAGCAAAAATTCAGAAAGCCCGAAAAAGAGAGCATTGACAGAATTTATCAGGAAAATGAAAAAGAAGTTCTTTTTTATCAATATCTTCAATGGCTTATAGATGAAGAGATCGATAGTTTTAAACAATACAATTTATGCATGGATATCGCTTTTGGTTCAATTAAATCAAGCTTTGATGTCTGGATTAATCAGGAAATATATGCTCTTTCTTCAGAACATGGTGCACCACCAGATGATTTTAACCCAAATGGCCAGAAATGGGGATTTCCACCTGTTATCCCATTTAAACTAAAAGACCAGGCGTATATTCCTTTTATAAAACTCTTAAAATGCAACATGAACAGTTCTTTATTAAGAATTGACCATGCTCTAGGGCTATTTAGAGCTTTCTGGATACCTGAAGACAGTAATCCTGAACAGGGCGCATATGTAAAATATCCATGGAAAGATTTGCTTGGTATTATTGCTCTTGAAAGTCAGTTAAACAGAACAGGAGTTATTGGAGAAGACCTTGGAACAGCAGAGGAATGGATGAAAAACGAGTTAATTAAGAGGAAAATATGTTCATGGAAGGTATTTTATTTTGAAAAAGATGGTTCTGCATATAAATCATCGCATCTTTATCCAGTAGATGCTCTGTGCAGTATAACCACTCATGACTTACCCACACTCAGAGGATTTTGGAATGCAAGGGATATTAAACTTAGAAAGCAATTCTCCATCTTCAATGAGTCTCAGGTAGAGGAAGCTTTATCAGAAAGACAAAGGGACAAAGAAAAAATTATCAACCTTTTAAACAATGAGGGATTGATAAAAGAACTTCAAAATCTTCCTGATAATTCAAAGTCTGAAATGGAAGAACTACTTTTTGCCATAATAAAATTTCTTGCCAATACTCAATCAAGATATTTTCTTATGTATCCTGAAGATTTGCTTTTCATGGAAGAACAGGCAAACTTTCCAGGAACTATCATGGAATATCCAAACTGGCAGAGAAAACTTCCTGTAACAGTTGATGAAATAATAAAATTACCTATTTTGAAGGAAGTTGAAGCTATTTTAAAGGAGGCTGGACGTTTTCATTCTCTGGATTAGAAGGCTTTTCTGTTTCCTCCTTTTTTTCCTGCAAAACAGGCGTGACATCATCACTTTCAGGTTCTGTATACTCCTCCTTGATTATTCCTCTTTTCTGCATTATAAAATAAATGAGATGGGCCCTCTTCTCCACAAATCTTGAATTACCAGTAGGATTATATTTTATTGGATTTGGGAGAGAAGCGGTAAGTTTTGCTGATTCCATAGGATTAAGGTCAAAAGCTGACTTACCAAAGTAGTGTCTTGCTGCTGCCTCAGCTCCGAAAATTCCCTCGCCCCACTCTGCAACATTCAAATAAAGTTCAAGAATTCTTTTTTTAGAAAGTGTTTTTTCAATCCTCCATGTAATTATTGCTTCCTGAATCTTCCTTACAGGATTTTTAGATGGACTGAGATAGAGATTTTTTGCCAGTTGTTGTGTAATTGTGCTACCACCGTATTTAAGTTTTTTTCCCCTGATATCTTTTTCAATTGCTTTTTTTATGCCATCAATATCAAATCCTGAGTGTCTATAAAATTTATCATCCTCACCAATAAGTACTGCCTTAACAAGATAGGGTGAGATTCTGTTTAATGGCATCCATATTTTTTTTATCTTTATTTTTTTACCCTTTTTCCCCCACTGTTCAATACGATATTTCATCATTGCAGTAAGTTCTGGATTCTTCTTTTTCAGAGAAGAAACATCTACCATAAATGGATAAATAATAATGTAAACAAAATAAACAAAAACTATAAGAATTATAATCTTGAAAGGCCATCTAAACATTTTCATATTTTATCATTCAATACAAGATTTTAAAAATTATGTTACCTCGCAATATTGTATGCCTGCTTCAACAACTTTGTATGTATGTTTTCTATTGGAAGTTGTTGATATATAATATATATATGAATAAGCGTAATTGTGGGACATAATGACGGAAAAAACAGGAAGTGTTCAATTAATAAATAAAATATACAGTAGTGATTATAACAGAATTTTTCAAGTTACAATGGTAACAGGATGAATAAAATATCAGTTTTTATTACAGTTACATTGCTGGCTTTATTTTTCATTATCGATACAGCATTATTTCCAGTTTTTGCTGAAGAACTTGAAGTTCTTTCTTTAGATGAATGTATCGATATAGCCTTAACGAAAAATCCTGAAGTGATTGCTTCAAAATTTGGTGTGGAAAAAAGTTTTTTCAAAATAGGAGAAGCCCGTTCAGGTTATTTCCCTCAATTAGATTTATCGTTGGGATATCAGAGACGCTATCAGGAAAACAGAGGAGGGAAGAAAGAGTACAATGGATATTCATATTCAGGAAGTGAATACTCAAATGAGTATTCAGGACAGCTCAGCCTTACGCAAACGCTTTTTGATTTTGGAAAAACATCCAAACAGGTACAAATCCAGCAAGAGCTTTATAAAGCAACAGAATGGCAGGATAGAGATACAGTTTTACAGATCATTTATAATGTTAAAGAAGCATATTTTTACCTTCTTAAATCACAGAAACAGAAGCAGACAGCTGAAGAAGTTTTAAGACAGGCACAGAGACATCTTGATCTTGCAAAAGGATTTTATGATGTAGGGCTTAAACCAAAAATAGAAGTAACAAAAGCAGAGGTTGAGGTGAGTAATGCAAAGCTCAATTTAATAACCGCTCAAAAAGAACTAAAACAGGCTCTTTTAAATTTAAAAGTAGCAATGGGTATCATTGATATACCGGATTTTGCTATAAAAGACGAAGAATATGCTGTAAGAAAACTCGATGAAAATGAATCATTAAATATCGCAATACAAAGGAATCCACAACTTCAGGCAATGAAGCTTAATAAAAAGGCTTCAATCTCAAGTGAAGAACTCGTTAAGAAAGAGTATTTGCCAGTATTTACAGGTACAGGAACCTATGGTTATTCCAACGAAGATTTCCCTCTGGATAGACAATGGACACTTCTTTTTCAGATGAATCTTCCTATTTTTAGTGGATGGTCAACTACATATAAGCTTAAACAGGCAAAGGCTGATACATCTTATTACTCCTATAAAGAAGAGTCTCTAAGACAACAGATAATTTCCCAGATAAAAAATCTTTTTGTACAGCTTAAAGAAGCTTCTCAGAAAATTGATACTCTAAAAATTACTTTAAAACAGGCAAAAGAAAATCTTGAACTGGCAATGGGAAGATACGAGGTTGGCATAGGAAGCTCAATTGAAGTTGTTGACGCTATAGTTCTTTATGAACAATCAAATACACAATACTGGCAGGCAGTTTATGATTATAATGTAACCTATGCACAAATACTGAAAACAGTAGGAATGGAGAAATGAAGAATAAGAAAAAAATAGTTTTAACTGCAGGAATTTCCTTATTTATAATTGCAGTAACCTTAATTGTTATTTTTTCAGATTCAACAAAAACAGAATTTAAGACTATTAAAGTTCAAAGAGGTAGCATTATCCAGACAGTTACCGCAACAGGAAATGTTAATCCTGTAACAACCATCCTAGTTGGTACCAGAGTTTCCGGGACAATTGTGGATTTATATGCTGACTATAACTCTCTTGTTAAAAAAGATCAGCTCATTGCACAGATTGATCCAACTCCTTTTGAAAATGAACTCAAGCAGGCTGAAGCAGACCTTTACAATGCAAGGTCAAATCTTTTTAAGGCTGATATTACTTTAAAAGATGCTGCGAGAACTCTTAAACGAAAACAGGAACTTTTTAAACGTGATCTTATTTCTCGCAGTGAGCTTGATGACGCTGAAACAGCCTATGACAGTGCTAGAGCTCAATATGAGATGGCTGTGGCTCAAGTCAGAAAATCAGAGGCAGGAGTAAAACAGGCAAAAACAAATCTCGGATATACAAGAATTGTATCTCCGGTTAACGGTGTGGTAATTGCAAAGAATGTTGAAGTAGGACAGACAGTTGCAGCCAGTTTTCAAACTCCAACATTATTTACCATCGCTCCAGACCTCACCAAAATGCAGGTTGATACCAATGTTGATGAAGCGGACATATCAAAAATAAAAACAGGAATGGAAGCAACATTTACAGTAGATGCCTATCCTGATAGACGATTTACAGGAGTTGTGGCTCAGATAAGGCTATCTCCAACAGTTGTGCAAAATGTTGTAACGTACGATGTTGTCATTGCTGTTGATAACACTCATCTGCTTCTTAAACCTGGAATGACAGCAAATGTGACTTTTGTAACTCAGGAAAAGACCAATGTCCTTAAAATTCCAAATACTGCTTTAAGATTTAAAATGCCAAATGCTGCTCCTTCAAAACAGCAGGGAGTCTGGATTATAAGAGATGGAAAACCAGTAAGAGTTAACATTAAAACAGGAATAACTGATGGAGAATGGACCGAACTTGTTGAGGGAGATATAAAGGAAGGACAAGAAGTCATTGTTGATATACAGACAAACAAAAAAAACAATAAGTCTTCTACAGGCAAGCCTCCTTCACCAAGGTTTTAACTATGCAGGTTATAAAATTTGAAAATGTTATCAAAAGTTATCAATTCGGCGAAAATGAATTGGTAGTGCTTCACGGTATTTCAGTTAGCATAGAAAAAGGAGAGTTTGTTTGTATTATGGGCCCGTCAGGATCTGGCAAGTCCACATTTATGAATATTGTTGGATGTCTTGATACTCCCACATCTGGGAAATACTATCTTGAAGGCATTGATGTATCAACAATGGATGTTAATCAACTTGCTGAAATAAGAAACAAAAAAATCGGCTTTGTATTCCAACAGTTTAATCTACTTCCAAGAGCTACAGCTTTAGAGAATGTTGAACTACCTCTCATTTATGCTGGAGTTCCATCTAAGGAAAGGAAACAAAGAGCACTACATATGCTTGAAGCAGTTGGACTTAAGGAAAGAGCACATCACTATCCAAGACAGTTAAGCGGAGGACAGCAACAGCGAGTTGCAATTGCCCGCGCTTTGGTCAATAATCCATCAATAATATTTGCAGATGAGCCAACAGGCAATCTTGATTCCAAATCAAGCATTGAGATAATGGAGATATTTAAAAATTTAAATGAAATTCGGGGTCTTACAACAATTATTGTTACTCATGAACCAGATATAGCAGCATTCGGTAAAAGACAGATAAGATTTTTAGATGGTAGAATAATAAGTGATACAAAATCATGATAGCGATATCATCAATAGTTAACATTGCGTTACGATCTCTTATAGCTAATGCAATGCGTTCTTTTCTTGCCATACTTGGTATTATCATCGGGGTTGCCGCTGTAGTAACAATGGTTGCAATTGGAACAGGTGCAAGTGAGAAAATTTCAGAACAGATATCAAGCATAGGAAGCAATATGATTCTTATTTTGCCTGGTTCAACAACACAGGGTGGTATAAGAATGGGAGCAGGAACACAACAAACTCTTACAATGGCAGATGCTGAGGCAATAGCAAAGGAGTGCTCTGCAGTATCTGCGGTTGCACCTGTGATTTCAGGGACAGCACAGGTTGTTTTTGCAAACCAGAACTGGTCAACTGGAGTAATTGGAACGACTCCTGATATGACAATAGTCAGAGACTGGAATGTTACTTCAGGAAGATTTTTAACAGAGCAGGACGTTAGAAGTGGAACAAGAGTGGCGGTTATAGGCCAAACCCTTGTTACACAGCTTTTCGGAGATCTTGATCCTGTTGGTAAAATCATCAGAATTACAAAAATTCCTTTTGAAGTTGTTGGCGTTCTTGAAGAAAAAGGTCAATCTATGATGGGACAGGATCAGGATGATATCATCTATGTTCCAATTACCACAGCACAAAGAACACTTTTTGGCCAAGTTCTTCCAGGCAGAGTTAAAATAATATATGTTAAAGCAAACTCGCTTGAAGAGATGTCTTTAGCTACAGAGCAGATAACAGCTCTCCTCAGACAGAGACACAGAATAGGACAAAAGCAGGAAGATGACTTTACAGTGAGAGATCTTACACAAATGCTTGAGGCTGCTAAAGAATCAACGCAAACAATGTCAATCCTTTTAGGAGCTATAGCATCGGTTTCTTTAGTTGTTGGAGGAATAGGTATTATGAATATTATGCTGGTTTCAGTAACAGAGAGAACCCGCGAGATTGGGATAAGAATAGCAGTTGGTGCAAAGCCAAAAGATATACGAATGCAGTTCCTTATAGAGTCAGTATTTTTAACAACAATCGGTGGAATTATTGGACTAGTATTTGGTATTATTGCTTCCTTGATTGTTTCTGCAGCAATGCAATGGCCTGTTAGTATCTCTGTACTTTCAACTTTAATAGCCTTTGGATTCTCCGCTTTCGTTGGTATTTTCTTTGGTTTTTATCCAGCCTATAAAGCTTCATTACTCAATCCAATTGATGCATTAAGGTATGAATAACTGGTATAATAAGAAATTGGAGGGGTGGCCGAGTGGCTTAAGGCGGCGGTCTTGAAAACCGCTGTAGGGTATCTCCTACCGGGGGTTCAAATCCCTCCCCCTCCGCTGTCTATTCCATAAGCTTTCATTTTCTCCCATAAAGCTTTTCTGCTTATACCAAGTTTTTTAGCTGCTTCTATTTTTTTGCCTCCACATTCTTGAAGTGCTTTAATTATAAGATTTTTTTCAAAGCTTTCCAGACATTCTTTAAGTGTAATTTTATTAACTATGCAATCATTCTGAAAGGCTTTTACAGGCAAAAACTCATCAGGCAAATGTTTAACATCAATCACTCCATCACTGGATAAAAGTACAGCTCTTTCTATTGCGTGTTTTAATTCTCTAACATTGCCAGGATAGTCATAAGATAGCAAAGCCTCGTATGCTAGAGAAGAAATAGTAATATTCTGTTTACTATATTTCTCTGAAAAAATATTTAAAAAATTCTCAATTAATGCCGGGATATCCTCTTTCCTTTCTCTTAAAGGTGGTATAAATATCGGCATGACATTTATTCTGTAAAAAAGGTCTTCCCGGAATTTTTCAGATTTTATTAATTCTTTAAGATTTTTACTTGTTGCATAAATATATCTAATGTTAATCTGAATTGGTTCTTTACCTCCAAGACGATAAATAATTCCATCTTCGATAACTCTTAAAAGTTTTGCCTGAAGAGCGAGGGGCATATCACCGATTTCATCAAAAAATAATGTACCTCTATTTGCAAGCTCGAATTTTCCCTTTTTGGTTTCAATGGCACCTGTAAAAGCGCCTCTTTCATATCCAAAAAGTTCAGACTCAAAAAGAGTTTCAGGTATTGCAGCACAATTTATTTTGATATATGGCATATTTTTTCTCAGACTATGCATTTGAATAGCATTTGCAACTAATTCTTTGCCTGTGCCACTTTCACCCTGAATGAGAATAGGTACATCTGTTTTCGATACTGCTTCAATTTTATCAATTATTTCTTTCATAACAGGAGTCGCGTATATTAATCCTTCAAAACCCTCCTTTTTTTTAACCATTTCGCTTAGGTGTTGCACTTCCATTTCAAGATTTCTGAATTTCAGCAATCTTTCTATTACCAGAATAAGCTCCTCATTTGTAAATGGTTTAGCAATGTAATCAAAAGCTCCATCTTTTATCGCCTGAACAGCGGTCTTAACTTCAGCAAATGCAGTTATAATAATCACACCTGTTTGTAAGTATCTATTTTTTATGTGTTTAAGTAAACTAAGACCATCAACTCCGGGAAGTCTCAGATCAATAATGGCGATATCAAAAAATTCTGAATCTAGTATTGACATTGCCTTTAATCCATCATCACAGGATTTAATATAATATCCGCATGATCCAAGAAAATGACTCATTCCAAGTCTCATTGCAGGATCATCTTCAACTATCAGAATTTTTTCTTTCATTTGATCGGTAACTCCACAATAAATGTTGTACCAGCTTTTGAGGTTTCAACAAGAATCCTGCCATTATGCTGCTCTACAATAGATTTACTCACAGATAGTCCAAGTCCTGTTCCCTGTCCAACTGGCTTGGTTGTGAAGAATGGATCAAAAATCTTAGGAAGTATACTCTCAGGAATACCATGACCTGTGTCAGTAAATGAAACAAAACATCTATCGTTTTTCATATAGCTCTCTATTGTAAGAATTTTTTGTCTTCCATCCATTGCCTGAATTGCATTAAGCACAATATTTAAGAAAACCTGCTCTATTTTATTTGAATCAACCATTATTTCAGGAATATCTTGTGAAAGTTTCCTTATAACAGTAATACCATTTTTTGATATAAGATATTCAGTTAATTTCAATACATTTTCCACAAGACTATTGATCGGAACGGATGACTTGACTAACTCTGTTTGTTTTGAAAAATCAAGAAGCTGTTTTATAATCTGCTGGATTTTTATAAGGCCATGATTTATAACTTCAATATGCATCTTTTTTGTTTCCTCATCCATTTTAGTTGAAATTAAATTGTTAAAACAGAGCCTTATACCGCCAAGTGGATTATTAATCTCATGAGCAAGTCCTGCTGAGAGTTGTCCAATTGCTGCAAGTTTTTCTGTAATTCGCATCTGGTCTTCTATTTTTCGTTTCTCCGTAATATCTTTAACATAATGGACAACTTTAATCACATTCCCTGAATCATCAAATATTGGATAGAGATGAATAAAATAATATTTCCCGTCATCCCCTTCCCAGTACTCTGAAAATGGCTTTTTAGTATCTACGACTTTTTTAAGGAAATAAACCGGACACAATTTATCACTATCAAGTTTTTCTATATCGCATTTATTAGTAAAGACCGCTGATCTACCTTCCTTCATCCAGACTCTGTATGCATGGTTTGTCATTTCTACTGTACAGTCAGGATTTACAAGCGCAAGAGGATCTGTGATACCTTCAAATATTGTCTGAAGAGTTTCAGCATGTTTTTTTGTAGCCTCCTGTGCTTCATATAAATATTTTGCCATCTGATTAAATGAAAAAATGAGTTCTCCTATTTCATCCTTTGTTTTTACTTCAATAGTTTGATTAAGCGGCTCAGTCCCCTCTACTATGCCTCTGAATAACAAGCTTAATCTTTTTAATGGTTTAATCACGAAGCTCCAGAATGCTCCATGAAGAGTAACAAAAAGAAAAAGAAGAGTAACCGCACCAAAAAGAAATGTTGATATTGCAACTCCTTTTATTTCTCCAAGCGTTGAAGCAATAGGCATGGAAACAGATTCAACACCTATAACATCACCATCTTTCCACGTAAAATCATTTGATCGTGGAAACATTTTAAGTAAAGCTTTTGGTGCATTAATAATTTTTCCATGGCATATCAAACACCCTTTTTCAATATTAACCGGTTTAGCCATTATAAGAATTTCCTGATCTCCTGATTTTATAATTCCGCTCCATGATTCTTTATCAGAATTTTTTTTAAAATATTCAATTAATTGAACATGTAATGCATCTGCTTTATGTTCTGGATTAATAGGATCTGTTGAAACTCTTCTGTACGTATAGTTTTTTATTTTATTATTAAATCTCCTCATAACACTCAATCTCACATGAGTGGTTGACATTCCTTCAACAATAAACTCATCTTTTTTCCCTGTTTCATAAAGTAGTTTAAATATAGCTGGCCTTAGCTCATCTTTTACATAATTGCCAAGTGCGTCAATCTGAGTCATAATAATTCTTGTTTTTTCATTCGCATCCTCGATAACTTTTTGTTTTAGATGGTAATATAAAAGAAATGAAAACATTATACAGAAAGCAAAAATTATTAAAGCTATTGACAGTGTAAATTTCGTATTTATTGAAAGATTTTTTAGTTTCATCTATCTAGATTGTAATAGAGATTAACTATTATCTGCAAATTTACCTCAAATAAACAGATTTACAATAACTTTTTTGATATCGTTTTGTATTACTAAACAACATATAAATTTAAAAAATTGAAATATTCTTAATAGAACTGGTAAGATAAATTTTATTCCATATTGAACATACGATTCGGAAATCTCAAACAGAAATCGAAAGCTAATTAACAACTTGATTTTTTCTCATCTTCCTGATCAAGGATAGATATTTTAAAGTTACAGTTTGTGTTATTTGAAACTCATATGTAAAAGCAGAGGAAATCCGCCTGCTGGGACATCTTCTGCTTTTTAATGGCGGGATAAAAATAACCCAGTATGGCAGCATTAATGCCAGAGTAAGGAGGGCTTCTATGCATGACATGAAAGTGTCTGTTGACATGTCCACTTTGATTGCATACCTTCCTGAAATTGTAAAATGCATTCATTCTCCTTCTGAAGAATCACAAAGCTGCAAGTTATGCCAGTTCAAACAGGAATGTATGATTGTCTCAGCAGTAGGTTTTATGATTACCAGATTTATAAATGGAGACAAAGTAAACTTTGGCTCTGAGAAGCTGAATTAAATTCATTTTACAGGGGTTCGTTTCAGAACCCCTGTAAACTTTCTTTTCGTGGCTTTTTAATTTAAAAAACCGATCATAAAATTAAAACATCAGTAAGCAAGTAGATAATTACCTATTACTTGAACTATTTTTGTATAATATTACAGAAACAATCGAATTGATAAGGAGCATGAATGGATAGAATCCTTCTTGGTCATGGAAGTGGTGGCAAATTAATGCATGAACTTATAACAAAATACGTCGTACCAGTATTTGAGCTTTCCTCACTTATGGACTCTGCTGTGATATCTCTTAATCATTCTGGAAAAATTGCTATAACAACTGATTCATACACTGTATCACCAATATTTTTTCCTGGTGGAAATATTGGTGACCTTGCAGTAAACGGCACTGTAAATGATTTAGCTGTTGTGGGTGCTACACCTCTTTATCTAACAGCAGGTTTTATATTAGAAGAAGGTCTTCCAATGGTTGACTTTGAAAAGATTTTAAAAAGCATTGCTGCATCGGCAAAAAAAGCAGGAGTAAAAATAGTTGCTGGAGACACTAAAGTTGTTGACAAAGGTAAGGGAGATGGAATTTTTATAAATACTTCAGGAGTTGGCATATTATCAGATAATATCGAACTGTCTCCTATGAAAGTAGAAATTGGAGATAAAGTTATCTTAAGTGGATCTATAGGGAATCATGGAATTGCTGTAATGGCTGAAAGAAATGATTTTATCTTTGAACCGCCCGTCTTGAGTGACACCAGAGCATTAAATGGTTTAATTAACGAAATTCTCCAATACTTCGCTCCTTTTATCAAAATTATGCGAGATCCCACACGTGGTGGAGTTGCAACCACACTTAAAGAAATTGCCCTTGACTCAGGCAAGGATATCTTAATTTATGAAAATTCAATTCCAGTTCATGATACTGTTAAAGGAGCATGCGACCTCCTTGGACTTGATCCTCTATTTGTAGCTAATGAAGGTATTTTTATTGCTATTGTTAAACCGGAAGTTACAGAGGAAATACTTACTTTGATGAAAAAGCATCCATTCGGGATAGAATCTACAATAATTGGAGAGGTTACAGGTCAAGGAGGTAAAGTCTTATTGAAAACATTAATTGGAGGCACAAGAATGGTTGACATGCTTCCAGGAGAACAACTACCAAGAATATGTTAATAGAGTTTATTACATGAAATATTTTCTAGGTAGTAAAGTTTATGTTTTAAAACTATCAGTTTTACTGGTAATTTTAGTTTCATTTTTCAACTTCCAATCTATATTTCAATCTTCAGCCAGTGCGGAAGAAAATAAATTTTTTCTTGATAAAGTTGTAGCTGTAGTTAACAAAGAAGTAATAACATGGAGCGAACTCTATAAATATATGGAATTTGTTGCAAATGATGAAATTAAATCACTCAATCCTGACGAAAGATTTAAATATTTCAAAAAACATCAGGAGGAATTACTTGAAAAGCTCATTGATACAAAGCTTCAGATAGAAGAAGCTGAAAAATTTGGAATCTTTGTCAGTGATTCTGAAATAGATGCAGCAATAAATGATATAAAGAAAAAATATAAAATGTCAGATAAAGCATTTAATGAAACCCTTCAGAAAGAAGGAATGACTTTTGAAGATTATAAAAAACTGCTTAAAGAACAAGTAATAATTGGCAGAGCATCAAATATGTTTGTAAAAAGTAAGATAATTGTTACTGATGAAGAAATAAACAATTATATCGCAGCTAATCCTGAGCTCTCATGTGATGATGATGGTTATTATGTAAGTCAGATATTTTTAAAAAAAAGAGAAAATGAAGAGGAATTAAAAATAAAAATAAATGAAATTTTAAAAAGACTTATTCAGGGAGAACCTTTCAATAGAATTGCATCTCAATTCAGTGAAGATGTTTCAGCCAGATCAGGAGGATCAATCGGAGTATTAAAAAAAAATGAAATAGCTCCTCAGCTTGCGATTTTACTTTCAAAAATGAACATAGGGCAGGTAAGTGAACCAATTATGACTGAACATGGTATTTTTATTTTCAGACTTGATGGCATCTGTTTTAAAAAAGGATCTGAAAGATTGATCAATTATGTAAGAAATCTTCTGGAAAATGAAAAATTCTGGAACGAATATAAACTCTGGATAAGAAGCCTCCGTCAAAAGGCTTATGTTGAGATTATGGATTAGCTATGATACAAAGACTTCAGAAAATCCTTTGTGAATATGGAATTGTATCCCGCAGAAAAGCAGAAGAGCTGATAAAAGAGGGAAAAGTTACAGTAAACGGACAAATCGCAACTATAGGGCAGAAAGCTGATCCAGAAACAGATTATATAAAAGTTGATGGTAATCTTCTTATTAAACCGCAGCAAAAGGTTTATTATGCCTTTTATAAACCAAGGAAAGTGATTACATCACTTATTGATCCACAGGGAAGAATGACAATAAAGCATTTTTTGAAAGGTATTAAATTCAGAATTTATCCAGTTGGAAGACTTGATTATGATTCAGAAGGACTACTTCTGCTTACAAATGACGGAGAACTTGCTTACAGAGTAATGCATCCAGGTTCAGAAATTGAAAAAACTTATATGGTTAAAATTGAAGGATTGATAGAAGATAAAAATATAGAAAAATTAAAAAAAGGAATTAAGATTGACGGAAAGTTTGCTGTTCCAGCAAGTGTGCATCTTGTAAAAAAATTGAAAGCCAATTCATGGATAAAAATTACTCTTAAGGAAGGACGAAAAAGACAAATTCGTAAAATGCTCGAACGAGTCGGTCATCCTGTTATTAGATTAATCAGAATAGCCATCGATGGAGTAAAGCTCGGAGAGTTAAAACCAGGTCAACTGAGACCTCTTACAAAGGAAGAAATTGCAACACTTAAGAAAAAAACAGGATTATCTCAATAATCCCAATAATAAAACCATGTTTAACCAGTGCAGTTAATCTAAACAAAAATAATATTCGCACAGAAAAATTATTTTTTCCAGAAAGCTGGAGTAACAAGAATTAACACTGTATAATATTCAAGTCTTCCAACAAGCATACAGAAAATAAGTATCCACTTCCCTGCAATAGGTATTGATGAGTAGTTGCCAACAGGACCAGCTTCTCCCATAGCAGGACCGACATTGTTCATTGTAGAGATAACTGTTGAAACAGAGGTTATCAAATCCATACCTGTTGATGTCATTGCAATACTTGCAATTATGCAAACAAATATCGCAAGAAAAACAAATCCCCAAATACTTCCAAGTAATTCTTTGGTGAGAATTTTTTCATCTAATTTTAATACTAAAACTGCTCTGGGATGAATTAGTTGATAAAATTCTCTATATATCTGCTTAATCATTAGATAAATCCTGACATGTTTAATACCGCCTCCGGTAGATCCGGTCATGCCTCCAAAAAACATAATAATCAATAAAATCAACTGTGAGAATGCACTCCAATTTAAATAATTTGCTGTTGCATAACCTGTGGTAGTCATCATTGAGACAACTTGAAAAATAGCATATCTAAGCGAGTCGGAAAAAGAACTATAAACATAAAGCCATAGGTCTATTGTTATAAGTATAACTGTTATAGTAATTATACAGCAATAAAATCTGAACTCAGCATTTTTAAAAAATTTTCTGATAGTACCTTTTAACAAATAAAAATACAAAGCAAAATTTATTCCTCCAAGAAACATTCCTAAGCTTGATATATAATCAAGTAATGGATTGTTAAAATGAGCAATACTTGCATTTTTTGTGGAAAATCCACCAGTTGAAATAGTAGTAAAAGCATGACAAAATGCATCATAAATATCCATACCACCAAAGTAATAAAGAACTACGATAATTCCTGTTATTCCTATATAAATAAACCATAATGCTTTTGCTGTACCAATAATGCTCGGTCTAAGTTTATCAACAGTGATACCAGGCACTTCAGCCTTAAACAACTGCATTCCCCCTGTTCCCATAATAGGTAGAATTGCAAGCGCAAATACTATAATTCCCATTCCACCTATCCACTGAGTCATACTTCTCCAGAATAGTAAGCCAGCTGGCAATTTTTCCACATCCATAAAAATACTTGCTCCTGTTGTTGTAAATCCTGACATTGATTCAAAAAAAGCGTCTGTAAAAGAAACAACGCTACCAGTAAAAATATAAGGGAGACAACCAAAAAAAGTAATTACTATCCATGTAAAAGTTACAGTCATAAAAGCTTCTCGATACATTAGTTCTTCATGTGTGTATTGTTTTGTTATTGAAAGCATAACTGTTCCAGAAAATAAAGTTAAAAAAAATGACAATCCCAGTGCAAAAGTATCTGAAGAGTGATTGAGAATTGATACAAAAACTGATAAAAGCATAAAAATTGAAAGAATAATAAGAGCCGTACCAACAATATTGATTATAGTTTTGTAATTCATGCTAGAAGTTTTTCAATTTCTTTTATAGAATCTCTCAGTGTAAATATAATTAATTTATCTTGTTCCTTAATAAAATCTTCACCTTTTGGAATTATAATTCTTTCATCTCGTTTAATTGCTCCAAGAGTTGTATTTTTAGGGAAAATTTTATCTTTCAGTGTCTGTCCTATAAGAGATGATGTTTTATTTACAACCCCTTCAATAATTTCAGCTTTATTTTCAGCAATTGCTATAAGAGATAAAATTTCTTCTTTTCTTACATATCGAAGAATAATACTAGTAGTGATCAACCTTGGACTTAAAACAGACTGAATTCCTAAGTTATGAGCAAGAGGAACATAGTCTGTTCTATTTATAATGGATATAACCTTTTTAGCTCCAAGTTTCTGGGCAAGAAGTGATGACATGATATTCAACTCATCGTTATTAGAGCAAGCAATATATGCATCTATATTACTTATATTTTCTTCAATCAAAAGCTGTTTATTAGCTCCATCTCCATGAAGAATTAGAGATTTATTAAGGAGTTTGCTTAAAAAATTACATCTCTCCGCATCTTTCTCTATAATCTTAATATCTAACTGACTTTCCATTTTGCTGGCTATATAGTAACCAATTCGTCCACCACCAAGAATCATTATCTTTTTTGCAGGCTCTGTATAAACTCCTAGACTCTGAGCAACTTCCTCAATTTCTTCTTTTTTTAATGGAATATAAACAATATCTCCAACTTGTAAGATATCCTCTCCAGATGGAATTATTACATCTTCGTCTCTTTCAATGATTCCTATAATAAAATCTTTTGGCAACAATGTTCTGATCGATTTCAACTTTTTTTCTTTAATCGGGCTATCCTCTGGAATTTTGATACCTATTATTATTATTTCCCCCTGCTCAAACTCTATAATTTCACTAGCGAATGAATGCTCAAGTAGTTTTGTCACTGCCTGAGCAGCCTCAAAATCTGGATTAATCGCAGGGTCTATGTCAAGATTCGATTCACTAAGGAGTTCTTTGTTAAAAAAGTAATTAGGATTTCTTATCCTTGCAATTTTACGATTTATATTAAAAATTGCCTTACCAAGCAGGCAGGCAATCATATTTGTTTCATCACTATTTGTAACTGCAATTATTAAATCTGCTTTATCCGCTCCTGCTTCTTTGAATGCTGAAGGATCACTTCCTTCTGCTTCAATTGTTGCAATATCAAGCTCTTCAGTAATTCTTCTAAGTTTACTCCCATCTCTATCAATAATAACAACATCAACTCCTTCATAAGTTAAAAATTTAGCAATTTGATAGCCTATATCTCCAGCACCCACAATTATTACTCGCATTTAATAACTCCATTAAAAAACTTCGACTTTGAAAAGTATAATATTATAGAAAAAAAAGAGTATATAAATCGATATTTTCTCAAACTTGAAAATATTATACTTATACAATTGCATGATATTATTGCATTAAATAAATGAACTAGAAAGAATATTTATTGAAATTTTAGTTTCCAATATGTCATATTTATGACATGAATGATAAAGTTATAATTGTTGGAAAGTCTGAATCTATTCAAAAAATTCTTACAATGATTGATAAACTCTCCAGAGCTGACAGCACAGCTTTAATAATTGGTGAAAGTGGCACAGGTAAAGAATTGGTTGCAAAAATGATTCATCAGAGAAGTACAAGATCAACAAAGCCTTTTATCCCTATTAACTGCGCTGCAATACCTTCAGAACTTCTTGAATCTGAACTTTTTGGCCATGAAAAGGGAGCATTCACAGGAGCAGTTTACTGTCGTCCAGGAAGATTTGAACTGGCAAATGAAGGCACAATTTTTCTTGATGAAATTGGTGATATGCCCGTACATCTTCAGGTAAAGATATTGAGGGTCATTCAGGAAAGAAGCTTTGAAAGAGTTGGAGGAACCAGACCTGTACAGGTTAATGTAAGAATTATTGCAGCAACAAATAAAGACTTAGAGAAAGAAGTAAAAAAGGGGAATTTCCGAGAAGATCTTTTCTGGAGACTTAATGTTGTACCTTTAATAATCACTCCACTAAGAGAAAGAAAAGAGGACATTCCACTTTTATCCGAATATTTTATGAAAAAATTTTCTCAAAAATTTGGTTACTCATTGCAACTTAAACCAGAAGTTATGGAAATTTTTTTAAACTATAGTTGGCCAGGCAATGTAAGAGAACTTGAGAATTTAATTGAACGCTTTTATGTTTTGAATGATAATGGTGTAGTTAGTCTTGAAGACATTCCAGAGAGAATAAGATTTGGAGAAAACTCATTTTCAAGGGAGTTCATTCCAGATGATTTTAATCCTTTCAGTTCTGCAATAGACTTTAACGAAGTTTTAAGGGAATACGAAAAAAAATTAATTCTACACTCATTAAATGTTAATAAATGGATTAAAAGTAGAGCAGCAAAATATTTAAATATAAATCGAACAACACTCATCGAAAAGATGAAGAGATTGGGTATAAAAGACAATGAAATTCAAGATATGTAAGCTTGCTTTTGCTATATTAATCCTGATGGTAAGCATAGCCTCTGCTGAAGATCCTTTGAAGAATGGAGAAGATCTTCTGAAAATGGAGGATTACCTACATGCAAAGGAGTTTTTTCAAAAATATACTGAAAATCCAAACTTTGCTGATAGAGCACTTCTTGGACTTGCCAAAGCAGATTATTTTCTTGGAAACTACTATGAAGCAACAATTCCGCTTAAAAGACTTTTAAGAGATTTTAAAAATTCTACCTATATTAATGAAGCTACTCTATATTTAGGACTTACGTATTTAAAAATTAATAAATTCAAGGAAGCAGAACTTTATCTTAATCAGGTCAAAGCACCACTTGATAGGCAGGCAATGATTGGAAACGGCTGGATTGCTCTGTATAGAGGTGACTTAAAACTTCTGGAAAACATTTTAAAAAAACTAGACAGTAAAGATTTCAATGAACCAGATGCGGTTTTATTGAAAATCAAATATCTTGTTCTAACAGGTAAACCAGAAGAGGCTTTAAAAGAGTTTAAGAAAAATTTGAAACTAAAAAAAAGCAAGTATGATCTCGATAAAGCAGAAGTTCTAATAAAAGCAGGGAAGTTCCCAGAAGCAGAATTGATTTTAAGAAAAACAGTAGAAAACTCAAAAAAACTATATGATACAGTCAAAGCAAAAAAAATGCTTTTTGAGTTGTATCTTGTGCAGAACAAAATAGATGAAGCTTTAAAAATTGCAAATGATATATATATATATATTCCAACTGATGAATTAAGACTCAAGCTTTATGCAATTTATATGAATCAGAATAACTACGATGAAGCTTTGAAAATGATTTTAGCGTTAAGAGATAAAGAATTAAGAAGCAAAAAAATTGAAGAATTTACAAAAATCATCATGCATGGGAAACCCGATAAAGCTGCAGATTATATTGTAAAGGTATATCCGTTCTTATCTGAAGACTCTTCTTCATTGCTTGATTCAGCTAGTTTTCTTATTTCTCAGGGTAAATATAAAGAAGCCAAAAATTTATTGAGAAAAATACAGACAGGACCAAGAAGAGCAGAAGCTGTACTTCCATACTCCAGAATTCTGATAAATGACGGTCAACACAAGGAAGCTAAAAAACTTTTAGAGCCATTAAAAGATAAAAATCCCTCGGCTATGGCTCTCTATGCTCAGATTCTTAATAAAGAAGGAGATAAAACCACAGCCCTTGCCTATTTAAGAAAAGCATCACAATCAATCAAAGACCCTGATCTTTTAACACTGGCGGGTAATCTTGAATACTCGCTTGGAGACAGAAAAAAAGCAATTTCTTACTGGCTTGAAGCATCAAGGCTTGGATCTGCTGAAGCTACATTAAAGGCTGCTGACTATTTTTATCTTTCAAAAAAAACAAAAGAAGCACTGAAATACTATAAAAGAGCTATAGACATGGGAACAAAAGACAATGACTCTCTTATGTGGGCATACTATCAGTATGGAAAACTTGCAAATGATAAAACATATCTTGAAAAAGTAGTTAATTCAAAAGGACAACTCGCTGAAGCAGCAAGAGCACTTCTTGAAAAACTATGAAAAACGAAAACCTTTTAAGTGAAGCCATATTAAAAATTAATACAGCATCAGAAACATTAATTAAATATTACAGCATCCTTGAAGAAAGAATTAAAATTCTTACTGAAGAGGTTGATCAAAAAAAGAGGCTCTTAAGCAGCATAATCGACAGTATTGACATAGCTGTTGTTTTTTTTGACAGAGATGGTGTCATTAGATTAATCAATCGTGCTGCTGAACTTCTGTTTAATGTGAAGACAGAAGAGGTTACAGGACAAAACAATTTACCAATAAAAATTGAAAATGACTTGATATATCCAGCAAAATCTGCAAAACCGTTTTATGCAATCCTCTCTCAATCAGATGTTCTTGATTCAGAAGGAGAGAAAATCGGACATGTTTTCCTCTGTAAAGACATTACAAGAGTAAAAGAGCTTGAAGCAGAAAACGAAAGAAACAGAAGACTCACAGCAATGGGCTCTCTTATCATGAAAATAGCTCATGAAATAAGAAATCCTCTTGGAAGTATTGAACTTTTTGCAAATATGATATCAGAAGATATTAAAGAAAGCATTCATGGAGATTATGCAAGAAGAATTTCGAGTTCTGTAAGAATGCTGAGGAATACACTTGAAAATATGCTGAGCTTTACAAGAGGAATGACAGTGAAAAAAACTCCTGTATGCATTAATGAATTGGTTGAAGAAATAACAGAAGAGTTCAAGGAATTATTCAGCAGTGCTGCAATAGCGACTGAAATCAAAATGAATAATAAACTTGTAGTACCTCTTGATTTTTCGCTTATCAGACAGGCATTGATTAATCTTATTGTCAATGCCTATCAGGCAATGCCTGAAGGTGGACGTATTACTATCAATTCCAGTATTTGTGATAAATGTGTAAAACTTACAGTCAAAGATACTGGTCAGGGCATTGACGAAGAAATTATTGAAAGGATTTTTGACCCGTTTTTCTCTACGAAAGACAGAGGAACAGGGCTTGGCTTAAGTATTACAAATAGCATAATATCCGCGCATGGTGGAAGAATTGAAGTGAAAAGTAAAACAGGTGAAGGCACAGAATTTGCAGTTTATTTGCCTCTGGAATGAAATCCGTTCTGATAATAGATGATGAACCTGATATGAGGTTTGCTTTAAAAGAAGCAATGTCTCGTTTTGGTTTCAATCCTACTACCTATCGGGATCCCTTAGAAGTCTTATCAAACGTGAATCTGAGTAATTTTTCATTAATCATAACAGATGTAAAAATGCCAAAAATGGACGGGTTGCAGTTTCTTTCTGAAATCAGAAAAAAGGGTGTATTCACGCCTGTAATTGTTATTACAGGATATGGAAATGTTGAGGATGCTGTAAAAGCAATGAAACTTGGTGCTGTGGATTATATATTGAAGCCTTTTTCAATGGAAACTTTGAAATCTCTTATTTCAAGGCTTCTTCCCAGTGACGAAAACATTATTGCAGAATCCAGAGAAATGAGGAAAATTCTTGAAATCGCAAAGGAAATAGCAAAAACAGACATCACTGTTTTAGTTACAGGAGAAAGTGGAGTTGGTAAAGAAGTAATTGCAAGATACATCCATAAATATAGCCCGAGAGCTAATCAACCATTTGTTGCAATAAATTGTGCTGCAATTACCGAAACACTTCTTGAAGCAGAGCTTTTTGGGCATGAAAAGGGAGCATTCACAGGAGCAACTGAAAGAAAATTGGGGAAATTTGAACTTGCCAACAGAGGAACTATTCTTCTTGATGAAATCAGTGAGATGGCATACAGGCTTCAGGCAAAACTCTTAAGAGTAATTCAGGAAAAAGAAGTTGACAGAGTTGGAGGAACCAGGCCTATTCCAATAGATGTAAGAATAATTGCCACTACGAATAAGGACCTTGCAGAGGAGGTAAAAAAAGGCAATTTCAGAGAAGACCTCTTTTACAGGATCAATGTATTTCCTTTAAGAATACCCCCACTTAGAGAACGAAGCGATGATATAGTGCCTCTTGCAGAACTTTTCTTAAAAAGACTTTCAGATAAGATGTTAAAAAGTTTTACAATTACAGAAGAGATGAAAAAATATTTAATCAACCGATCATGGCTAGGAAATGTGAGAGAACTTGAGAATTTTATATACAGGACTGCCGTGCTTAGTCATGATGGTGAATTGAGACTATCAGAGGACGCAACTGTTTTTCAAGAAAAAAGTTTTATTAAAACAGGCAAACTAAAAACAGCAGAAAAAGATTTAATAATGGATGCACTACAGAAAACAGAGGGTAATCGCACCAAGGCAGCAAAAATTCTTGGAATCAGCGTAAGAACTTTGAGAAATAAAATTAAAGAGTATGGCTTTAAAGATAGTTAATGGCATACAATTTGTATGTTATTTTTAATGGAGGTAACTAAATATGGATGATTCAATAAAACTTCTTGAAAAAATAATGGATATATGTGCCTACAGGCAAAAAATTCTTGCTTCAAATATAGCAAATGCTGATACGCCTAAATACAAGGCAAAAGATCTAAATTTTCAGGAAGAGCTTAAAAGAGCAGTTGAAACTGACGAGCAATCCTATAAAATCATAGAAGCATCAACAACTATGCCAAACAGAGATGAAAATACTGTCAACATAGAAGTAGAAATGACAAAAGTTGCAGAAACAATGCTTATGTATAATACCGCTACACAGCTTATTTCAACAAAAATACGTATGATTAAAAGTGCTGTTAAAGGAGGTAGTTAATGCAAGATATATTCTTACCTCTTAAAGTATCTGCAACCGGGCTTGAAGCACAGAAAGTAAGACTCAATGTAATTGCCTCAAATCTTGCGAATGTAAATTCTACCAAAACACCAGATGGAGGACCTTATCGGAGAAAAGATGTTGTATTTACAACATACATATATGATCAAATTTCTCAGGGTGTAGATGTAAACAAAATAGTTGAAGATCAAAGACCTTTCAGAGTGGTTTATGATCCCTCTCATCCTGATGCAGATAAAAATGGCTATGTAAACTATCCGAACATAAATCCTATGGAAGAAATGATCAATCTCATATCCGCCTCTCGTGCATATGAAGCAAATCTTACCATGGTAAACTCATATAAAGATATGTTCATGAGAACACTTGATATATTAAAGGTTTAGGAGGTTTTTAAATGACAGAGATAAAAAACATAAATGACCTTCTGGGAAAGAGTTTACAGGATTTAAAAAATCTTCAAGGTTCAGAAAAGGAATCCTTTGAACAGGCTTTAAAAGATGCAATAAAGGAAGCGTCTCAGGTAGAACAGGAAGCTCAAAAGGCAATTGAATCATTTTCAAAGGGAGAGTTGAGCATTCATCAGGTTGTCCTTGCAATGGAGAAAGCCGATATGACATTGCAAACACTCATTCAGGTAAGGAATAAAGTATTAACAGCATATGATGAAATATGGCGTATGCAGGTTTGATAAAAAATGGCAATAACAGATAGAGCTAAAACAATATTAGACAATATCAAAAATATGCCTCTCAATAAAAAATTAGCTCTTGGTGGTGTTGGCGTTATTGTTCTGGCAATAATTTTAACTTTAGTTTTATGGCTACCAAAACAGGATTATCAGATTTTATACAGCAATCTTTCCGCTGAAGATGCCGGAAATGTCATAAATAAGCTTAAAGAGAAAAAAATTCCATATCAGGTAAAAGATACTGCAATTTATGTTCCCTCTGATAAAGTGCATGAATTGAGGCTTGAACTTGCTTCACAAGGTATACCATCTGGAGGCGGAGTAGGTTTTGAAATATTTGATAAAACATCCATCGGACTTACAGAATTTTCACAACGTGTAAACTATATCAGAGCCCTTCAGGGAGAACTTCAACGCACAATAAAACAACTTCAGGAAGTTGACCAGGTAAGAGTTCATATAGCAATTCCAGAAAAAACAATATTTACAGAAAAGGAGGACCATCCAACAGCATCAGTGGTTTTAAAGCTTAAACCTGGTAGAAACCTAACAAAAGAACAGGTTTCAAGCGTGGTGCATTTTGTATCAAGTAGTGTGGAAGGACTCTCGCCCCAATATGTTACTGTAATTGACCAGTATGGCAATCTTCTTTCTGCACCAAAAGATCCAACGCAGTTAGTGGAAGCCACTCAGATTGAATACAGAAGAAATATTGAAAAAACTTATGAGAAAAATATCCAGAGCATGCTTGAAAATATTGTTGGAAAAGGGAAAGCAATTGTTAGAGTTTCTGCGGATATTGATTTTTCAAAAGTTGAAAGACTTGAAGAAAAATATGACCCTGATACCATTGCAATAAGAAGTGAACAGAGAACACAGGAAAAAACAATGGTTCCTCAACCAGGAGGAATTCCTGGAGTTCTTTCAAATCAACCAGGGCAACAGCAACCAACAACTGTCCAAAATGTGCAATCCCAGAGACAGCAGGAAAGTATAAACTATGAAGTAAGCAAAACCATAAGCAAAATTCTTCAGTCTACCGGACAGATTAAAAAAATATCTGTAGCTGTTCTAATTGATGGAATTTACAGAGAAGAAAAAGGTAAAAAAGTTTATACACCAAGAAGCGAGGATGAGATTAAAAAATATCAGGAACTTGTTCAGGCATCAATAGGATACAATCAAGAACGAGGGGACTACGTGATAGTTGAAAGCATTCCATTTGAAGTTGTACAGGAAGAAAAAGCTGGAATTGATTATATGAGTATTATAAAAACAATTCTTAAATACATTATTCCACTTATTATAATTGTACTTCTAATCATTTTTGTGGTGAAGCCTATAATAGAATTGCTTAAAAAACCTGCTGAGGGGAAAATAGCTAAAAAAGAAATTGTAATATCTGATGAAACTGGATCATCTTTATTCAAGGAAAGAGATATAAGAGAAGAAATAAGACAGATGGCTAAAAATAATCCCAAACAGGTAATTGCGATTCTTAGAGAGTGGATAGCAGAATAAATGAGAAAATTTTCAGGCATAGAAAAAGCTGCTGCTCTTCTTTCTTTAATTGGAGAAGATGCTGCAACAGAACTTTTTAAACATTTTGATCCTATTGAACTTGCCAGAATTCTTCCTATGATGTCACGAATAAAATTAACACAGGAAGAAGCTGAGACTGTTCTTAAAGAATTTTCAGAGAAAATAGGAACAGCTCCTGTAACTGTTGATGAAGAATATATAAGAACAATACTTACAAAAGCATTCGGAGAAGAACAGGCTGCAAAACTTATAAGCAAGATTGAAAGTGGTGCTTCAGCTTTCGATATCCTCAGATGGCTCGACCCAAGCTCCATAGCAACAATGCTTCAGAGAGAACATCCACAGACAATAGCGATTGTTTTAGCACATTTAGAACCAACTCAGGCTGCTGAAGTATTAAGCAAATTTCCTGAGCAGCTTAAAATAGAGATTTCTCAAAGAATTGCGAATCTTGATCAGATTTCTCCTACAATCCTTAGCGAGCTTGAGGATGTTCTACAGTCACAGCTCAGTTCATATACTCAATCAAGAAGGATTGGAGGAGTTAAAACAGTTGCTGAGATCCTTAATCAGATGGATAGAACATCCGAAGAGCTAATTATTAAACATATTGAAGAAAAAGACCCTATTTTAGCTGATGAAATAAGAAAATTAATGTTTACATTCGAAGACCTTATTTCTGTAGACGATAGAGGTATACAAACAATTCTTAAAGAAATTGCAACAGATGACCTTGTTTTAGCACTTAAAATGGCATCTGAGGAGCTTAAAGAAAAAATATTTAAAAATATGTCTAGTAGAGCTGTGCAGATAATCAAAGAAGAGATGGAGACAAAGGGACCTGTAAGAGTTGCTGATGTAGAAAAAGCTCAGATGAATATTGTAAGGGTTGCAAGAAGACTTGAAGAGGAGGGGAAAATTGTAGTCGGTAAAAGAGGAGGTGAGGCAATTGTCACCTGATAATATTAAGCCTTATGTACCCCTACCATTTGACGAAAATAAAAAGATTATTGAACACCATGAAAATAAACCCAATGAAGATGTTATGGAGAGAGGATATAAAGATGGTTATAACAAAGGATATGAAGATGGCCATAAACAAGGAGTTAATAAAGGATATGAAGAAGGATTTAATAAAAGTCAGAATGAAATAAAAGAAAAATCAAATGAACTTGACAGGATAACAGAAGCTTTTAAAAATATGATAAAAGAATTAACTGAATTTAAAGACAAACAGATAGAATTTTTCCTGCCACAAATTTTAAGATTTTCATTTAAAATTGCAGAAAAAATTGTTGCCACAAAAATTGCTCTTGATAAAGATGTTACTTTTTCGATTGTTCAGGAGGCTTTAAAAGCTGTTCCCTTCAGTGAAGAAATGATTATTATAAAGCTCAATCCAGATGATTATGAAATTATCTCTGAAAAGATTAATGAACTTGACATAGACAGAACCAAACTTCAAATAGAGCCTTCAAATGACATAAAAAAAGGTGGTTGCTGGATTGAAACGCAGTCTCAACACATCATATCAACGATTGAGCAAAGGTTTAAGGAGATAGAAAATGCTCTCAATACAAGCATTTCTCAATAGCAAGGAAGAAATTTTAGACAGAATAAATCCAGTAAAAATTTATGGTAAAGTGATCAAAGCTGTTGGACTAATTGTGGAAAGTATTGGAGTAAATGCAAGCATTGGAGATATTTGCGAAATCATTAATGAGGAAAGTGTTGTAGAAGCAGAGGTTGTTGGATTTAAAAACGGAACTATTTTACTTTCTCCTCTTGGTGAAATTTATGGAATCAGACCAGGAGCAAAAATTGCTGTAAAGGGCAAACAGAGCTACATTTCATTAAGTGATGCAATTCTTGGAAGAATAATTGATGGAATTGGAAACCCAATTGATGATAAAGATCCTATAAAGGGAGAGCTTTTCCCAATATACAATGATGTCATTAATCCACTTGAACGAGAAATAATTAAAGAACCCCTTGATTTAGGCATCAGAGCCATAAATACCCTGATAACAGTGGGTAAAGGTCAGAAAATTGGGATAATGGCAGGCAGTGGAGTTGGAAAGAGTGTTTTACTCGGTATGATTGCAAGGTACACCACAGCAGATGTCAATGTAATTGCTCTCATTGGCGAAAGAGGGAGAGAAGTCAGAGAATTTATTGAAAATGACCTTGGCAAAGAGGGATTAAAAAAATCAGTAGTTGTGGCTTCAACATCTGATACTCCTGCACTTGCACGAATTAGAGGCGCTTTCCTTGCAACCGCAATTGCAGAGTATTTTAGACAGCAGGGCAAGCATGTACTGTTACTGATGGATTCCCTTACCCGTTTTGCAATGGCTCAGAGAGAAATCGGACTTGCAGCAGGTGAACCACCTACAATGAAAGGCTATCCTCCGAGTGTTTTTAAACTGATGCCTAAGCTTCTTGAAAGGGTTGGGGCTACAAAAAATGGCGGTTCTATAACAGGCATCTATACTGTTTTAGTTGAAGGAGATGATTTAACAGATCCGGTTGCCGATGGAGCCAGAGCAATTCTTGATGGACATATAGTTTTATCAAGAGAACTTGCAAACAAAAATCACTATCCAGCTATCGAACCTTTAAAAAGTATAAGCAGGCTTATGAAAGATATAGTTGAAGATAAACATCTTAAATATGCTGGAAGACTTCTTGATATTCTTGCCACATATGCTAGATATGAAGACATTATAAACATTGGAGCTTATAAAGAAGGGACAAATGCAGAGGTAGATTTTGCAATCAAAATGATGAACAAAATAAACAGTCTACTAAAACAGGGAATAAATGAACGAGCAAATTTTCAGGAAAGTCTGGAATCACTTTACCGTTTATTTGAATAGTTATGAATTCAGAAACATTAAATATGATACTTAAGTTAAGAGAATGGGATGAAGAAGTTGAAAAACAAAAGTTTGCCACTCTTCTGTCAGAAAGGCGAAGAATAGAAACATGTATGAAAGAGCTTGAAGAAAGATTTAATTTTATGCCCTTGTCCTATAAGGAACTATCTTCCGAAAAGCTTTTGATACTTTACTCTGAAATTGCATATATTACCGAACAATTAATAGAAATTAAAAAAATCATTGAACAAACAAATCACGAACTTGAAAAGCAGAGAGAAACCTATGAATTAGCATTTAAAGAAAGAAAAAAAATTGATCAGCTTTATGATAGATTGATTACAAAACTTAAACTCCATAGAGAAAAAGTTGAAGAGAAAATAACTTCTGATACTTTTATTAGCCGAATTAGGGGAGAATAATGCTTAAAAAAACAATTCTTTTTTCGATACTTATTCTTGTCTCAGGTCTGACAGCAGGGACTCTGATTGGGCAACAACTTTCTACAAAAGAAACTGGTAGTATTGAAGAAGACAGATTAAAAATTCTTCAGCAGGATTTATCTAAAAGAACCGAAGAATTAAAAAAGCTTAAAGAAGAAATCGATGCGAAGATAAAACAACAAGAAACACTCAAGTCCCAGCTTGAAAAGTCAAAAGAAGAAAACTATCAGAGACTTGCTAAAATATATGAGCAAATGCCTCCAGAAGAAGCTGCAGTCAGGCTTGAAAAACTTGATGATGATACAGCCACAATGCTTATTCTTGCCATAAAACCACGAGTAGCAGGTAGAATTCTTGCAAATGTGAATCCTGAAAAAGCAGCTATAATTTCAAAAAGAATTGTTGCAATCAAAGAAAAGTCTTCCAAGTAAAAATTTTTTGATCCGGAATAAACAATAAAGACTTATCACCTAACATACTGGAAAATATTTTTTGAACCTGATAGAAAAATTATGTTATCCAACAAAAAATTACAAGATATTATAGCAAGAGCATGTTAAATGCCGAAGGCGGGACTCGAACCCGCAGGCACTTACCACGAAATTCCTTAATTTTCAATAAGTTTACTTTTCTAAATATCCTAAAAATACTTCCCCCAAACTTCCCCCAGAATGAACTTCTCTTTAATCCCAATTTCAGATAAATATCGGAAACTCCTGAATAGCGTATTTTGAAAAAATTTTTATATTGTTCTTTACAAATATTGGGATACTGTTTTTATTTGCTTTTATCATAATATTTTCTAACCATCTTATATCTGGAACAACTGGATTTTTCCCTGTCTGAGCCCCAATGATTATCCAGTCTATACCTTCAAGATCAAAAGTTATAGGTCCGAGTAAGGGTTCTATGCTAAGAAATTTAATCCTTGCTTTTGCCTTTTTTATTGTATCTGCTTTTTCTTTATCCCTGTCGGAGTTAACAGATGTTCCTACCCAGGAATTATCAGGAAATTTATACTTAATTAATCTCTCCGGGTTCTTCGTAAGAAACTGAAATGTGTGCCAATCACATTTTCTGACAACTTCAAGAATTTGTCTTATCCATTCTTCAGGTATCCAGTTGCCAAACATGTCTCCTGTGTCCACTACAAATATTTTTGAAGTTTTTCTCACTCTCAAGGGTTCTTCAAGTCTGTGAGGATAAAAGGTAGGATCATAGCCATAGGGATAAATCTCTCCTTTTTGAGCTATATGGCACTGTTCTTTTTGCCTTTTTCTCCAGTTCTTTTCATATTTGAAGTTCCCATTTTCATCCTTATATCTTACTCCGAATCTGTTCAAAGGAGAGGTTGCCTTCATGGTGTTGTAACAGTAGGTGTCTCTGCAAGTATGAAAACATCCTGTTACGGGATTCCACGTATAATCACACCATTCTATTGAGGTTTTATTCATATGAAAATCTCCTTTTTTAAAATTAGTTAGCCTTGAAAATCTTTAGTTTCACTATATTTTTTATATCCTCTCGCATTTGCAAGTATTGGTTCTGGAATTATTAATGCTTCTTTAACAAGCTCTCTTAAATGTTCTGCTACTCCACCGGCAACTAAAATGTCTTTGATTGTGCTTAAATCAAATTTACCTTTTAAGTATGCAACATATTCCTGAATCTTAGATTTAATTTCAGGGATGTAATACTGAGCTAAAATCTCTTCTGCATTAAATTCATATTCCTTACCATCATATACAAATCGTTTCTCTCTTAAAACTGTTTCAATCATTGAAAAATCTACTGATACTTCATGTTTATTAAGAATTTCTATTTCTATTTTATTAAGCATAAATTCAAAATCTGAATGTTCAGTTCTTGATACTTCATGAATAATTTTTCCATCTTTTATAAAAAGAAAGTTCACATAAAAATAACCAATATCAATTACAATCATATCTTTTCCTTCATAATAGGGATTGCTAAGGATGAAATCATAGTACACTCCTGAGCCGATTGGAACAAATACTATATTTTCAGGAATAGGAATAACGTTTCCATTTAGCTCAATTTGAGCATTTTTTATTCCCTGTTTTAATTTTGAAATGATTTTTTCTTTGAATATTGATATTGGCAGTCCGATTGCTATTCCTGATAGCCTTTTCCCTTCCTTAATTATTTGACCTAAGCAATAACCAATAATAGCACAATATAAATCACTTCCAATGAACTCTCTTCTAAAAGGGCGGTTTAAGAATGCATCAGGACCTACAAGGTAATCCTCCCCATTCACAGAGATAATTGAAGTATTATCTTTCTTTTTATTATAAACATACTGATGGGCTATACTTCTAAAAATAAAACTTTTATTGTCCTCATAAACTACTTTGGTGTATCTTGAGCCAATATCTATTCCAGCATATGTAGTATGTTGCGATTTCTGACTTTTAATATCTGCACTGACTGATTTTCCTGTGTTCCCATTAATATTTTCTCCTATGGAATTCAAGAGCTTTTTGCGTGCAAAAAGAATTGCATCTGCTAAGAAAAGGCTTCTCATGCTTTTTGGAATTGAATCAAGACATTCGATTACCTCCTTATGAACCTTTGTGTCAAAACTAAAACGATAAATTTTTCTCATATTTAAACCTCCTTCAAGATTTTTTTCTTATTAGAATATTACTCCTGAAGGAGGTTTTTTACTTATGATTTTATTTTTAGCTTTTCTTTTTCTGTATCTCACTAACTTATATATTCTTTTGGATGGTATTTAATTATCTCAGACATCCCTATTATGTTCAATATTTGCATTTTTGAGCCTCTCATTTAAGGATTCTTCCTTAAATAGTTCTTTTTCTATTTTCATCCATTCCCTTACTTTTTTATCAGCTTCCTCTGGTGAGTAGCCTTCTTTGAGGAATCCTTCAAAGAGTGCCATCTCCTTTTCTTCCTCTGTCATATCTTCATCAATTATCACTATCGCACTTTTTATAGGAGTTCCATCTTCTCTGGCAAATTCAAGTATTTTACTTACTATCTCCTTTATAGTTATTGCAGTTTTTGGGTCTTTCCTTTTCATATTTTGTAAAACCTTATAATTGTCTGCTCTTTCTGCTGACATTTAGACTCCTTTTTTCTCTTTTCTATTTCTATAGTTGTTAAAGTTATAAATTCTTGCAACAGGTTCAAAACTTGAATTCATAAGCAATTTGAACAAAAGTTCATCGCTTTTTACTCTTTCTTCTCCTTCAAGTTTTCCCATTGCATCGTAGGCTTCTCCTTCATGATTTTTAAGAAGTTTAATTAAAAAAGCAAGCTCAGGAATATTTAATGGATGCATGATTGCCCTCCATTTTGTCTTTCCATTTCTTCTATAAACTTGAGAAATTTTTCTAAATTCTCTTTTGCCTTTTTCTCAGCTTCCTCTAAAGGATATCCATCCTGAAGATAGGCTTTTAAAAACTCCATTTCCTGTTCTTCTCTGGTAGTATTCTCATCACCAAGATTGATTATTCGGAAGTAGAATTTATCCTTTATCATGGTTTCAATCAGTGCTCTTTCTATTTCATTGGGCTTATACTTAAACTTAGACTCTCCCATAAATAACCCCCTATATTTTTCTTCTTGTCAAAGAGCAAACATATATTATTATAATATATGCAATGTATATATTTTGTCAATTCTTTGCTAATAGAAAAAATTTTAAACATAGAGATAAATTTTTACTGATATGGGAAGTTAATAAATCATTAAGAGAATTTTCCTAAAATCCTATTCCCCTAAATCTTCTTGCTTTCCTATGCATTCATATTCATGAATAATTTTGGCGAATGCTTCTCTGGCAAGCTCTGTAACTGTTCTTCCTTGTTTTTCTGCAATCTTTTTTAAATCTTTGGCAATTTGCTCAGTTACACTTATATGTAATAGGATAGCTCTTTTGCGAACAGTTTTTTTCTTTTTCATAATTTTCATATTACACGCAACAATGATTGGATTGCAAATTTTTTTATTCTGAAGGTAATATAATAATAGTTGAACTTAGTAGGGATTGACCGAACAGAATTATCAAATTTACCTCATTAGAGGTTTTTATCGTATTTCACATTATTTTAATTCAGTAGGAATGCCGAAAAAACTTTAAACCTTTAAAGTTAAAAGGGTAAGGGATATTTGCGTCCTTTTAAAGGTATTTCGCAGTTTTTTCAGGCATAACATATAAATTCTTTATATGTCTAAAGTATAAAACCTTTAACCTTTACCCAGAAGTAATATTTAAATATGAAACTTACAATTCAGCAATTTATTGAGTTCATATTAAGCCTATCTAAGTCAGACAGGCTAAAAATAATTTCTGGTGTCTTCAGGGAACTCTCTGAGACTGAAAAGAAGGAGGCATACGAAGTCATAACTAAACAGTATTTGAAAAATGAGCGTTTATCTCGTATTGATGCCTGGATGGAATCCATTTTTACCAAGCACTATGATTACACACCTTATAAAGTAGCTATGATGGGCTTAAATTATTTCAGAATTAATCGTAAGATGAAGCCCTTTATGATAGCCTATGCAAGAAAAGTAAAGGCAAGAGTGAGGATGAGAAGGAAACTAAAAGAAGCCTAACCATTTACAATAAATTTTTATGGACAAGAAAAGTTTGAAAAAATTTCCTGTAAAAAATTATAACGTTAGATTATATTAGATTATAAATAATACTTTAGATTTTGAAATCTTATAAAAAATATGACAGTAAAATTCGATTTACCTGAAATAGTTTCCTTGAGAGATCAAGTGGATGTGTAAATTTTACACTATCCAAAATTGAAGTAATTGGAGCGATGATTAAGAAAAACATTTAATAAATCGGTAGTCTTGAAATGAAGGATCATACTTGTTTTCATATTCTCCATATGCCCCATATTTAGAGGCTATTTCAATCCAAAGCATAGATTGCCTATGATTACTTAAAAATTGTTGAATCAGGTCTTTACGAAAATATAAAAATCTTGAATAATTATCATGAATATAAGAAGATGCTTTCTTACCATTCTTTTCGTATAAATTGAAATCATCTATATTTATTTTTAGATCAAAATGTAGTGCAAGCCTTTTAGACGGGATATATGCATAATGTAAAACCTCAATTTTTGACTTTGTTTCCCGAGAATAATAAGAGACTGGTAAATACAATTCAATATTGTCACCACTCATATCATTTGTAATGGTACTATCTAAATAGTTTTCGCTCCATGGAATTTCTCCTCCATATACATTATGGTTTTCGGATACAAGCATAAATAAATCTAATTCATTCTTTTCAATTTTTCTTATAACTCTCCTTGCAGAATCTCTTGGGACTATTATAGTGTATAAACTAATATCAATCCTTGACTTCTCAATTCCCTCTTGAAAAAGATGACCATATAGCATCACCCATTCTGTATTATCTTTTTCTATATCTCTTCTTATATAATGTTCTTCTATAAAGGGAGATTCATTATTGATTATCCATGCTTGCACATCATCGGACTTCTTAGGAAGGAAACAACAAGTTATCAGCTGACGCTTACTGGAAATTTTGGGAAATGTGGGGTCTATATATGTTGGTAAAACTCTAAATCCTTCTTCGTCCTTGAAATCTTTGCTTATTCCTTTGATAATGTTATAACCATAAAGTTCATAAAATGCAATATCCCTATATTTTTTGCTATATGTTGTTGCAGAATAGGGACTACCGTATCCATATTTTTTATGCTCTTGATTATTTAGGGACCTATCAACCTCTTCAAATAATTCCTTTGTATATCCTAATTCTTTAATCCTCCATACAACCATTGCAAGGGCTTCTTTAAGAGTTGGAAGTTTAGAATTCTCTTTATGCCGATACTGCGCCAAATAAGTACCAATTTTATACTTTGCAAAATCATACTCTACCGGACCAAAACCCCATGTAGGATCAGTGACTTTGGTTAAGCATTCAGTATCTTTTTGCCAATCAATTAACCCATTTGCTTTAAGTCTCCTTAGAGAAGGAGTATAATTAAAAAATTTTTCAGCGTAATTAAGTAATGTAATGATATAGTCAAGTATTAGTACATGTGTTGTTCTAATCTGCTCAATATAGTTTTTTTCTAAATGTTTACATACTCTGAATAATAGTTCTTTGTTATCAATAGTGAGAAATACCCCACAGATTGAGGCAATTAAGCGTTCGAGAATAAAGAGGTCCGGTGTTCCTTCTAATCTAATGAAAACATCTACAAGAGTCTCTGGATATTTTCTCCCTATTATTACCAAGGTCTTTGTTGCCAAATCCCGAAGATATCTATTAGTTGAGGATAAAAGTAAGCCAATGAAACATAGCCTCCAATTGATATGGTCTTTACATTCCTTTCCAGATTCAAACAATTCAATTATTTGATGAAGATAGGAGATTATTCTATCAGATTTTCTTCGAATAATTTCACTCCAACTTAAATCTATTTGAACTAATGTTAATTTAAGTAAAATCTCTTCTAATAATTCAGATAGAATAATGTTTTCATCACTTCTTAGAATTTCATTTATTAAATTTTCAAGTAAAGTAGACAGTATAGTGCTATCGGGTGATATGGATTTAAATTTTTTTATTAGAGATTCTACTCCTTTTGGTTTAGATATTATTATTCTTATTTCTCGCAAAGAAGCCTTGAGAATTTCTTGATTATTAGTAAGTTCGAATAACTGCTTACCTGTATGTTCTGGTGTAAGATAAACTATGGCTTTAAGAATATCTTCCGCAAGTGGATGTCTACCTATCGCTTCTTCAGATGTTAGCTTTAATATATTATCAATAGATGTTATGTTTCTAATAATTTCATCTTCATTTTTATCATCAAAAAATACATACTTTGCAATACAATATCCACCTATAAGGTCATGAGTAAATTCAACGAATTCAATATTATCATGTATGTTTCTAAAAAGCATGCCTTCATCAATAATTTTATATGTGACAGTATCATGCCAATCTTTGTTAATGTTATAATCTGGGTCAAAAAGTTTAATAATTTCGTCTGGATATGCAGTTCCGCGAATTTTATTGTTCCATAGATGTAGTGAATAATTTTTGATTCCTTTTAAAACCTGATTTTTTCTTAATGGGTTAATCTCACCATGTTGAATTGAGACGCTCTCAATTATTTCGGTTATATATGAATCAATTGCGGGATAAATACTGATCTCATTTATTTCTATTGTTTTTCCTTTATTAGCTTGAGAAAATATTTTCAACAAAAGAGGGTTATTTAAAAGTTCTCTGTTATAATCCTTATTTTTAACAGTTATTTCGTACTTTCGGAAGTACTTACTTATTGCTTCTTTAATATTATTCTTAAATCCTTCTAATTTAATAAAATTAGGAATATTCTCAATATGCTCCTCACCGAATATTTGTTTTGCATAAGCATTTCTACATGTTGTAATAAGCATAACATTGGAAAACTTCTTTATGTCATCAATTATATATTGCAATTGCGGGTACCATGCAGATGCACTTGGCTGGGTTTCATTCAATCCATCAATAATTATAGGTATTTTAATACCATAATGGAAACCAATACTGTCAAGTATTCCTATGAAATTAACAAAATTATTTGAAACATTTATGCCAAGAAATGATGCAATTTGATTTTGAATAGAATCTCCGCCATTGATTTCACTCGCTGGAATTAGTATAACAGGAGCTCTTTTTTTCAAAAGTTGTTCAGTTAGATAACAAGCTAAGTTGGTTTTTCCAAAACCAGCCTCTGCAAATACGTGAAATACTTGGCGTGAAATGTTATTTATAAGCTTGTATATTTTAATTATGTTTTTCAACAAATTTTCTGCTAAAGTGTAAAGGTAATTAATTAAACCCCAAGTATGTTGAATGTCTAATTCATAGTTAATATCTATATCTTCTAAATCGTAAAATCTTTCAGGAAGCCCTAATTCATTAATTAATGTAATGATCTCATCTTTATTTGAATCAAAGGTATCCAATAAACTTTTTATAAATGTGAGTGTATTTTCCTGTTCCTCATATGAATGCAATTTATTGTAAAGGGACAAGAAAGCATCAATTAACTTCTTTTGCTTTCTAATTTTCTCTTTTTCTTTATCAGATATTTCAGGAGCTCCCTGTGAGTTAAGAAATCTATCTATAACCACTCGGTATAAGTGACCCCTAACAAGTTTTTCTTTTTCTTCCAGAGCATGTTTAATTTTGTTATGAAGCTTACCAATCAAGTCCTTATAGAATATGGAAGATAAGATTTCCCTATCAATCTCTCCTGGGACATAAAGATCGGTATCATATCTCTTTTGAAGTATATTCAAACGTTTTCTGGAATGAGCTTCAAAGAGTTTAAAACTTAAGAAATTAGTTGAGCAATAGTAGTTAAAGATTGAACCATATTTTTCCGGTTCGGCATGAGCAAAACTTTCAAGCATTGGTTTATTCCAAAGTATCAACTTTATATCAGCTTTTATTAACTTAAGTGCTTTTTCAAGTTCTTCAAATGGTTTTATTCCAGATGAAGTCTTAGTATTAGAAAAAAGACCAGGAGTACATATTATCCAAATTTTTAAATTAGGTTCGTATTCAAGAGATTTTTTAAATTCCTTTACTAATTCATCTCTTTTGCCCGAATCTAAAGGCGAATTCTCTGGATCACTTCTATTAAACCAAAATTTAGCTTGCCATCCAACTGCATCTCCTGCCTTTAGTGAAATATTTTCAAGTTCACAATCTTTATTCAAAATAAGGTAGAACTCAGACCCAGGGGTGTTATAAAAGTACTTTATCAATCCAAACGATTGGTATTTTTGAACTGCTATTTGATAAATAAACTTTTCAAAAAATTTCTGCGGGGAACCTTCTGCATTTTTTTCAAATTGATGCCAGTCAATCTTAAACATATAATGCTCCCTCTTTTGTTTCACTGAAACAATGTGTTATTTCCTTATAGACATAACAGGCACCTCTACATTCTTTTTTATTTTTGCACTTTCTATTGCAAAGATTTAAAGCATTTTCTCTATATTTTTTAAGTTTGTTCTCCCAAATATCTGAAAAAGAATGTTCTCTTAAGTTAAATGAATATATTCCCGTGTTATCAAAAGAACAAGGCTTTACATTCAGTTTTTCATCTATGTATATTGAATAGAAACCAGCTTCACAAGAATCAACATAGATTGGATCAATTTTTGTAAAGTGAAGCAAAAGGGGCACAAAACAAGCATCAAAGCCTATTCGTGTAGAACATTTATTATTGTCAATCTGTTTGATAAATTTCTTCAGGTTATCATTCAGCTTCAGGATGTCTGCTAAACTTCCTCTACCAAGAGGCTTATAAGTCAAAAAAATAATGCTATTTAACCCTAAAAAAATTTCATTATATTTACCTTTAAGAATATCAACTGCTTGAGAGATGTTTCTATTGCTTAATAAATAATGAATATTCGTTTTGACAGATTCTTTGAGTAATATTCTTACCTTCTCTGAATTAAGTGTCTGAATGTCCTCAACCGATAACGCAACGGCTCCAACCTTGTTTTTAAAATACTTCGCATATTCACTGTTGATATGAATCCCATTTGTAGTCAAATTTGGTACGATATTTTTGGATATTGTTAATTCAAGGATTTGTTTTAGTTGAGGATGTTCCAATGGTTCTCCTCCGCCAATAGCAATTTGAAAAACATTTCCCCAAATAGGATGTTGTAGCTCATTTAAAATATATTCGTAATCCTCTAAGGACATAAATGAAAAATTCTCACTACTATTCCGATAACAGTAATTACAACCTTTTGTACAATGATTGGAAATAGAAATATCTGCAAGCTCTGGCCAAGGAGCATATTTAGGGTTTTCTTTGAAATTTCTGCCCCATCTAAAAGTAATTCCAGACAGGGTATCACCAATGAAGTTGTAATCTTTACTATGACGTCTGATTTTCACTGCTAATATGTTTCTATCTGTGTAATGCCAAAGCCCCAGACTTTGCAAAGTTTATAGTTCATGATATATTCACCAAGAATATAAGACCATAATTCCTCATCCGACATTTCTTCAATAGGAGTTTCTACTACATCATCAGTTAAAGTTTCACTGGTATCAAATGTAATTTTTTTAGTTATTATTTCTTTACCTTCCAGAAAAACACAGGTTCCGTTTTTCCTTAAGTCATTACGAATTGTATTTATAATTTTTGCCGTTTTAAGATCATTCTCTTCAAGGCTATAGAATCTCAAATAAATATCAACCATATCCTCACACATCGTTATTATATAACTTACTGAACTACTGTTTGTTACGAAATCAGTTCTTATTTTCATTATCCCCTCCTATTAAATATAAAATATTCTATTTTAAAATCAACTTTTTATGAAATTTATAAATTGTAAACAATCCTTCTACGCAAGTATTTAGGAAATTTTTCAGCTAAAATCCTTACCTTGTAAAAGAAAATTATAAGCAAGGTTTGCAAAAATAAAATAATGTAACTTCGTTTTATGCTGTGCCATAAGTTTCTCTTAGTCGTATCATTCTTTTCTCGGTCTTGACCAATTGCAGTATCTGTGTGTCAGCCGAGCATTTTCTGGAATAGTCTTGCCACCTTTCCAATATTGCTCAATATGGTCAATTGCAGCATCATCTATGTGATGAATCTTTTGACCACAAATTGAACAGGTGGAATCTTTTTTATAAAGTTCTTCTTTAAATTTTAGAGAAAAACAACGAGTTTCCTTTTGAGAAATTCCTATAATTTCTTGTAATGCTAATCTCCATTTATCAAATCTTGTTCTTACTGCCTGAACTGTGCTTGTTGAAAGTTCTATTGAATCTATAAACTCCTGATCATTAGTCATAAGATATACAAGTGCTTCACGAATAGAATCTAAATTTTGATAGACTTTATTTTTATCTTCTCGTGCAAAACTAAACATTAAAATATCATAAAGAGAAGCATTGAATTTTTTAGGCTCCCAATATCCATTTGGATTTTTTTCATTTCCTTTGTAAAATCTTTTGAAAGCATGTTTATCAAGTAAGGATTTAATTATAGTTACTGAATTTTTAAATACTGTTCTTAGTTCAATACTATCTTTGTCAGTTATGTACTGATATTTCTCCATATCATTATTAAGAAATTTTCTCATAGGTGGTTTATAATTAAGATAAGTTGAATGGTAAAAACTGGCAAACCTTAGAACAAGTTCCACATCTCTCATTCTTTTTTCAGGTGTTTTTAAATTTAATAGATACATAAAATCTCTATCTTTAGCAAGCTCTTTTAACAAATCGTTATAAGGACCTCTATAAACACAATTTCTTAATTCTTGGTCATTTAAAGAAACAGATCCAGTATTTAATCTTTCAAAAATTTCAAATTTAAGGTCAGGGTCTGACTCTTTTTTAAATGTAATGGTACGAATCTTACAATATTTAATTTTGTCTTGAAACTCTTCATCTAATTCTTTAAAAGTCCTACTATTTAAATTCTTATATACCTTTAGTCCAGATAATTTAAAATCTTTTCCATCTGGAAATTTACCGTCAATAAATGAGAAGAAAGCAGTTAACCTCTGTTGACCATCAATTACATATTCTTTGCCATCTTGTCCTTCAGATAAATAAATAACTGGTAAAGGTATATCAAGGAAAGCAGACTCAATTAAGCGAGATGATTTTGCATTATCCCACACAAAATATCGTTGAAAATCGGGTTGTAATATAAGTTTTCCCCTTTTATATTTTCCATATAGAGAATCTATTTCAGGGTCTCCTTTATCAGTATAGATTTTCCGATCTTGTGGTATAATTTCAGTCTCTTCTTCTAATGATTGTTCAAAATCAATTTCATTCAATTCAATTGTTTTCTCTTCATCCATTGCTTATAACCTCCTTACAGACAACTTATAAACATTCTTATAAAATTATATAACATTTTAATTTCAGCAATATTTAGAAAAGAGAATATTTGAATAAAAATAAAATTAATTTCCTTCTGAGTGTTTTTCTTATTTGATTAATCTATTTGGAAATAAATTGACTCAAAAATACTTTAATAAGTAATATTTAGAGAGGCTTATTATGAGAAATAATTCAAACTCAAAAATCACCCTAAGACAACTTGAGACGCATCTTTTTAAAGCTGCTGATATTCTTAGGGGTAAGATGGATGCCTCAGAGTACAAGGAATACATATTTGGAATGCTCTTTTTAAAGCGAGCTTCTGATGTGTTTGAATTAAAGAGAGCAGAACTTGAACAAGAATTTAGAACGCAGGGTTTAACGGAAGAACAAATAAATGAACTTCTTGAAGATCCCGATTCCTATGGTGATACTTTCTTCATTCCTGAGAGGGCAAGATGGAGCAATATACTAAACTTAAAAGAAGATGTGGGAAATAGTCTAAACAAAGCTCTTGCTTCAGTTGAGGAATACAATCCCGAACTAAATGGGGTTCTTAGGCATATTGATTTTAACCGAGAAGTAGGAAGAACGAAACTTAAAGATAGCCAGCTTATTGACTTAATACATCATTTTAATAAATACAGACTAACCAATGAGGATTTTGAATTTCCAGACCTTCTTGGAGCTGCCTATGAGTATCTTCTCAAGCAGTTTGCAGACTCTGCCGGCAAAAAGGGTGGTGAATTTTATACTCCTGCTCATGTTAAAAAACTAATGGTCAGACTTGTTAAACCAAAGGAAGGAATGACCGTATATGACCCTACAGTTGGTTCTGGAGGATTCCTGATAGAGGCAAGGCATTATGTAGAAGAGCAGGGACAAAATCCAAGAAACTTAGCTCTTTACGGACAGGAAAACAACGGACTTACATGGTCAATCTGCAAGATGAATATGATTCTTCATGACATTCCCGATGCTCACATAGAGAACGAGGATACTCTTGCCAAACCAATGTTTCTTGAAGGAGACTATATCAAAAGATTTGACAGAGTTTTAGCCAATCCACCGTTTTCACAAAATTATACCCGTAACAATATGAACTACCCTGAAAGATTTAAATATGGATTTACTCCTGAAAATGGTAAAAAAGCTGACCTCATGTTTTTACAGCACATGATATCAAGCTTGAAAGACGATGGAGTTATGGCAACTGTAATGCCTCACGGTGTTCTCTTTAGAGGGGGACAGGAAAAGGTTATAAGAGAGGGAATTTTAAGGGATGACCTCATTGAGGCTATTATTGGACTTCCTGCAAAACTCTTTTATAATGTAGGTATCCCAGCCTGTATTATCGTTATAAATAAGAGAAAACCAGATAGTCTCAAAAATAAAATCCTCTTCATTAATGCAGACAGAGAATATGGAGAGGGGAGAAATCAGAATTATCTCAGACCCGAAGACATTGAAAAAATTGTTACTGTATTTGAACATAAAAGAGAAATACCAAAATACTCCCGTATAGTTGACTTCAAAGAAATAGAAGAGAATGACTTTAATCTAAACATCAGGCGGTATGTGGATAACTCACCAGACCCAGAACCAGAAGATGTCCGTGCCCACCTAATTGGTGGAATACCCAAGAGAGAAGTCGCTCTTTACGAAGAATTTTTCTCTAAGTTTGGAATTAACTATGATCTTCTTTTGAAAAATAAAAATCAGGATTATCTTGAATTCATTGAAACAATTGAAAATAAAGACAAAATAAGAGAAATAATTGATGGCAATCCTAATGTAAATGAAACTTTTCAGAAATACAGTGACAAACTCAATGAATGGTGGGTTGAAATCAGGGAAGATATTGAGAAATTACAGGACAACAACAATCTCTGGGAATTCAGAGTTAAGGCTTTGAATCTGCTCAAGGAAAAATTAAAACCTCTCGGACTTCTTGATGATTTCAAAGTTGCTGGAGTCTTTGCAAACTGGTGGGATGATTTAGTCTATGATTTTAAAACAATCCTTTCAGCTGGATGGAGTGAAAATCTCCTTGAAGATGAGAGAATAAGGGATAAGTTTTTTATCTCAGATGCTCAAGAGATAGAAACAATAGAAGCTAAGCTCTCTGAAGTAGAGGGAGAGATAAACGAGCTTCTTGAAGAGATTGAAGACTGGGAAGAGGAAGAACAAGGAGAGAAAACACTAAGTAAGGCATTGAAATATCTGAAAAAGCTTATTGATGACCTTAAAAAGAGCGGAAGTGATATTGCACTCAAGGAAGCTCAGAAATGGGAAGAGCTAATAGGTAAATTAGCTAAAAAAGATAAGGAATTAAAGGGCTACAGCAAAGAATTAAAAATCAAAACCAAACAACTACAGGATAAGATTGCCGAAAAGAGAAAATCTCTTACAGATGAAGAGGCAAAGGAACTGATACTTGATAAATTCTATGAACTAATTAACGAAAAGCTGAAAAAATATCTCAAAGCAGAAAAAAGGGAGCTAATCAAATTATTTGAAAAGCTCTGGGATAAATATAACATTCCCCTGTTTACCCTGAAGGAACAGAGAGACATAGAAATTAGCAAACTCAACCAATTTTTAGAAAAGCTTGGTTATTATGAAAGAGTCTGAAATTTGAAGAAATTTGTGCTATGTCAGAAATAGGTGATGAAAAAGGAAAAAATTAGATGCTCATGAATGCTACTTTAAAATTACCTGAAGGTTGGAAGTTTGTTAAGTTGGAAGAAGTCACTGAAATATTAGACAGCAAGAGAATTCCTTTAGATTCTGAATTTAGAAAAAATATCCAGGGGAGTTTCCCTTATTGTGGAGCTACTGGAATAATAGATTACATTGATAACTGGATTTTTGATGGTGAATATGTTTTGGTTGCAGAAGATGGGGGAAAGTTTTTTAGATTTGAGACAACTGCTTATTTAATGAAGGGTAAATTTTGGGCGAATAACCATGTCCATATCATGAAAGGAAAATCAGAATTTTTGAATAACGAATTCCTGAGTTATTTTATTAATTTTGAAGACATATCGTCTTACATATCTGGCAGTACCAGAGAAAAATTGAATCAGAAATTACTGAGAAATATTGTAATCCCTCTTCCCCCTCTTCCTGAACAGCAGAAAATTGCTGAGATTCTTGAGACTGTGGATAACTGCTTAGAGAAAACTCAACAACTCATTGAAAAATATAAACGGATAAAACAGGGATTGATGGAGGAACTCCTCACGAAAGGAATAGATGAAAACGGTAACATACGAAGCGAAGAAACCCATAGATTTAAGGATTCTCCCCTCGGACGCATACCCGAGGAGTGGGAAGTGGTGAGATTGGAAAACGAAGTTTATTTAAATCCAGATACATTAAAATACGAAAAGAATAAAACCATATTCTATATTGATATTGAGTCAATAATTGAAGGGCAAATAACAAGCATTAAAATTTACAAGACTGAAAATGCACCAAGTAGAGCACGTCGCTTAGTTAAAACTCAAGATATTATAGTCTCAACTGTAAGACCAAATTTAAAAGCTTTTGCTTATATTAAACCAAAATATAATGAGTATATTTGTTCTACGGGATTTGCTGTTTTAAGAGCTAAAAACAGGTTATTTTCTGAATTTTTATTTTGTTTGGTATTGTATGATGATATCTTTTTGAAACAGATATCTAAATTTATTACAGGATCAAATTATCCTGCAGTTAATCCATCTGAACTTCTGAAAATAATTATCCCTCTCCCACCCCTTTCCGAACAACAACGGATTGCTGAAATTCTCTCCCAGATTGACGAAGTAATTGAAAAAGAAGAAAAATACAAGGAAAAACTTGAAAGATTAAAAAAGGGACTTATGGAAGATTTACTTAGTGGTAAAATAAGAGTGAATCATTTTATTTCGGAAGAAAAGGAATTACAAGATGAGAAAAATTGAGGAAATTAAGAAAATTCTATACGAACAGAGAGATGAAATAAAGAAAAGGTTCGGCGTTAAAGAAATAGGAATTTTTGGTTCATACACAAGAGAAGAACAAACCAATGAAAGCGACATAGATATTCTCGTAGAATTTTCCGAAGGTTATAAAACTTTTGATAATTACATGGACTTGAAATTTTATCTTGAAGAACTTCTTAATGTAAGTGTTGATTTAATCATGAAGTCTGCTTTAAAACCAGCACTTGCTCCCAAAATACTACAAGAGGTAATCTATGTCTAAAAAGAGAGATTTACAATTAGTTCTTCAAGACATATTGGAAGAAATTGACCGTATAAAAAGATTTATTGAAAAAATAGATAACTGGCAGGATTTTTATAATAACGAGCTTGTTTATTATGCAGTTTTAAAGTGTCTTGAAAACATTGGTGAAGCATCAAAGCACATACCTGAGGATAAAAGAAAGCTTACAAACATAGATTGGAGAAAAATAGCTGCACTAAGAAATATTTTAGTACACGAATATTTCGGAATAGATGCAGAGGTCGTATGGGACATCGTCAAGAATAGGATACCAGAACTTAAAGAGATCGTTAAAGAACTAAAAAACAAAATCTGAAAAATGTTTACAAAACTTGATGAAGAACACTATGTAGAGAATCCCTTTCTTGCCCACCTTCAGAGGCTTGGATGGAAGTTTTATCGTCAAAATAAGGACAATCCTGAAGATATAAGAGAGATACTGAGTTTTTCCTCAACAGGAGAGCCAATATTAGGCGAAATTAAAAAGTTCAGAGAGAGTTTCAGAGAGGTAGTTCTTGAGAGTGAGCTTAAAGAGGCAATAAAAAAAATAAACAACTGGATTGAAGAAGACCAGATTAATCAGGTTATAGAAAAGTTAACAAGACCTCAGTCAAGAACTCCCTTAGAGGTAAACAGAGAGATTCATGACTTACTTCTTGAAGGAACATCGGTAAGCGAAAACAGAAAAACAGGTGATAGAAGCCCTACAGCCTGGTTCTTAGATTTTAAGAATTCTGAAAACAACTCCTTCACTGCCATATCGCAATTTAAAGTAAATATTCCAGGAACAGAGAAACACATTATCCCCGATATTGTACTCTTCGTTAACGGACTGCCCTTAGTGGTTATTGAGTGCAAATCTCCAGCAATTTCTGACCCAATAGGTGAGGCAATAACTCAAATAATGAGATACTCAAACAGAAGGGGTGTGAATGAGGGAAATGAGAGACTGTTTTGGTATAATCTGTTTTCTGTTGCTACTTCAAAGCAAATAGCAAAATACGGAACAATTACATCGGGATATGAACATTTTGTAGAGTGGAAAGACCCTTATCCATACAGCCTTTCAGATATAAGTTCAGAGGGAAGCATATCAAGCCAGCAGGTTTTGTGTCAGGGAATGCTGTCAAAAAATACTCTTTTAGCCCTTCTTCACAGCTATACAATTTTTAAAGAAGACTCAAAGGGCGGATTCATAAAGGTTGTAGCGAGGTATCAACAGTTTAGAGCAGTGAAAAAATTAATCAAGAGACTAAAAGAAGGCAAAACTCCAGAAGAAAAAGGTGGAATAATATGGCATACTCAGGGGTCTGGAAAATCACTAACTATGATGTTTGCCGTAAGAGAGCTTTATCATGACCCTGAGTTTCAGAGTTATAAGATAGTCTTTATTACTGATAGAAAGGCTCTTCACAGTCAGCTGAAAGAAACCTCAAAAAGCGTTGGTTTTACAGTTCATCCAGCAGAGAGCATCAAAGAACTCCAAGAACTCTTAAGAACTGACACGCCAGACCTTGTTATGGCAATGGTTCATAAGTTTCAGGAAAGGGAGCTTAAAACAGATTTTCCAGTGCTAAATACTTCACCAAAAATTTTAATAATGATTGATGAAGCTCACAGAACACAGTATAAACTCTTGGGTGCTAATCTCAGAAAGTCTTTGCCTAATTCAGTAAAAATAGCCTTTACAGGAACACCAATTGAGAAAACTGAGATGACCTTTGGAGATTATATTGATAAATACGGAATAAAACAGGCTGTAGAAGACGGTGTTACTGTTGATATTGTTTATGAGGGAAGAGCCCACGAGGCAGAAATAAGAGACGAAACAGAGCTTGATAAGAAATTTCTTGATATATTCACCTTTGCAGATAATGAGCAGAGAAAAATACTTGGCAAATTCACATGGAAAGCCTATCTTGAGCATGAAGGTGTAATTAGACATAAAGCAAAAGACATGATAGAGCATTACGTTACTCATGTCTTTCCTAACGGCTTTAAGGCACAGGTTGTAACTGCCTCAAGACTTGCTGCAATAAGATACAAGAATGCTTTAGAAGAAGCTATTAGGGATAAAATCAATGAATTAAAAACCAAGGACAAAACCGGAGTTGATACATCCCTTCTTGAAAGATTAAAAGTTGCTGTAGTAATCTCAGGAGCTCCTAATGACCCACCTGAGTATGCAACCTATACAGACCCAGTGGAGCACGAAAGAGTAATAGCGAGTTTTAACATGCCCTTTCAAAGTGCAAACGAAAGAGGCATAACAGGAGATGTGGGAATTTTAGTAGTTCAGAGTATGCTTATTACAGGCTTTGATGCTCCGATTGAGCAGGTAATGTATTTAGACAACGTTATAAAGGAACACAATTTACTTCAGGCAATTGCAAGAGTAAATAGGGTATATAGAAACAAAAGCTGTGGCTTTGTAGTTGACTATGTTGGAGTATTGAAACATTTAAAGGAGGCTCTCTCTATTTATGCTGACAAAGACATTGAAGAAATAATGGAGATAGTAAAGGATAAAGCAAAAAGCATTGATGAGCTAAGATATATTTATAACTTAATTATGGACTTTTTCAAAAAGTATCAGATTGAAAACTGGAGAGAGGAAATTGATGAGTGTATTGACCTTCTTGTAGATGAAGAGGTAAGAGACGAATTCATAACACTTATGAGAAAGTTTAATAGAGCGATGGATGCAGTACTTCCAGACCCAGAGGCTTTAAAATATGTCAAAGACCTGAAAATACTAAATTTCATAAAAGAAAGTGCCAGACAGAGATACAGAGATGAAAAGCTTAGCATCAAAGAGGCAAGCAGAAAAATAAGGGAGATTGTAGAGGAATACCTGATTTCAAAGGGAATTGACCCCAAAATTCCACCAATACCTCTTCTTGATGAAGGATTTTTAGTAAAGCTAAAGAGAGAAAAATCAGATAAAGCAAAGGCAGAGGAGCTAAAAAATGCGATTATAGAGCACATTGAAAAACACTTTGAGGAAGACCCAGAACTTTATGAGAGATTTTCAGATAGACTTAAGAAAATGCTTGAAGAATATAAAGAAAAATGGGATATCCTTGCTGCTGAACTGGAAAATCTTAGAGAGGAAATAAGAAAAGGTCGTGAGAGTGAGAAAAATTTTGGATTTGAACCAAAGAAAGAGATGCCTTTTTTGGGACTTCTGAAGAGGGAGTTATTTGGAAAAGAACCAATTGAGAAGCTAAATGAATCGCAGATAGAGTTTCTAACTGGGCTTACTCAAGATGTCTTAAGCATTATTAGGGAAGAAATAAAACAAGTTGATTTTTGGGAAAGCTACCCAAAACAAAAAAGGCTTAAATCATATCTTATTTCTCACTTTATAGGGAAAATAAGTTCTTTTTCGGATTACGACAGTTCAGAAAATTCTTTGTTTAAAAAGAGAAATGAAATAGCTCAGAAGCTTATTGAGTTAGCCTATCATATCTATGGCAAGTGATATAAAAATAGACAGAATAATTAGAACAAAAAGAAAAACAATAGGTTTACAGATTACAGATGAAGCCACTTTGGTAGTAAAAGCACCTTTTCATTTAAAGGATGATGCCATAATTGAGGTTGTAAATAGACATAGAAGATGGATTGAGAAGAAAAAAAGAGAGATAAGGTCAAGAGAGCCAAAGTTCAGTAAAAAGGAATTTGTAAACGGGGAAGGATTTCTCTATCTTGGTAGAAATTATAAATTAACCATAGTTGAAAATCAGCAGAGTCCTTTAATATTTGAAAATGGTTTTTTCCTGTCAAAAGATGCATTGTCCGAAGCAAGGCAAGTGTTTATTAATTGGTATAAGCAGGCAGCCTATGAAAAAATATCAGAGAGAGTAAAGTTCTATTCTCAAAAAAGAGGTTTTATCTATGACAGAGTAAAAATTACAAATGCAGAAAAAAGATGGGGCTCATGTGCAAGGAGAAATCTTAATTTTTCATGGAGATTAATTATGGCACCGCTGCCTGTTATTGATTATGTCGTGGTTCATGAGCTTGTTCATCTTGAAGAGAAGAACCATTCTAAGAAGTTCTGGAATAAAGTAAAGCTGCTTATGCCAGATTATGAAAAATACAAGGATTGGTTGAAGGAAAAGGGATACATGCTTAGGCTTTAAAAACGAGATATTCAAAAGTTTAAAATATCAACTAATTTACTTTACCTCTCTTAATGAAAACTCCATATTAAGAAAAGATGAAAGGTAATTTTTAGCTCTTTAAGAGTTATTTTGTAAATTTTCAATAATAATTGATTTTATTAATCTGATCCCCAATTTGCAATAATAGACTATAGAAAAGCCTTGAACCTAAAATTTATTGCCATAGGATTTGAATTTCCTAAACAGAGGCATTAGATACTACTTTTTAGCAGTCATCCTATTATAGGACAATAGTTTTCAAGTTTAAAGCCTTTTAATAATTCACTTATAAAAAATCTCTCCTTAAATAGCGGGAGTAATATTATCTATATGGACACGGGAGAGATTTGTTTGACAGAATTGAGCGAACTTGCTTATTATCTCTTGCAAGAACATCCGCAGGAGGTTAAAATGAAAGGCTCAGTTGAGACAAAGGAAAAGTGTCCCAACTGCAAGGGCAAATTCAAACATATCAAAAAGATAGGTTATATTTGCCCAGAATGTAAAACTACTCCCAGAAGATTTTTCATTTATCTAAGTCATCAGGGGAAGAGATACAGAATTTATTCCACAAAAAATGGAATTCCGCTTGATAGCTATCAAACAGCCTTGACAGTCCTATCTCTCATCAACGAAGAAATAAGAAATCATACCTTTGACCCCTCTAAATACGTGAAGTCAGAATTGCAAAAGTTCTTTGTATCCAATTTGATTGATAGATACTTTGAAACTAAAAAGTCTGCGATAGCACCCTCTTATTTGCCTACTTTCAAGAAACACCTAAACACAGCCAAAGAGTTTTTCAATATCAAAGATGTCAGAGAAATCAGAAAAATAGATCTTGAAAACTACAAAATCTTTCTGGAATCACAAAAGAGAAGCTCTAAAACAGTTAAAAACTATCTTGATACCTTCAAAGCCTTTTTGAATTACTGCAAATCCACCCTCGAAATTATCGCAACCATTCCTTCTTTTCCTGTGATTGATAAACCTCAACCTAAAATCCAGTGGATTGACCCACAAACTCAAACATGGATTTTAGAAAACACCCCAGACGAAGATAAACCTATTTTACTGTTTCTAATGCTAACAGGCACAAGACCTGCTGAGGCAAGAGCTTTGAAGGTGAAAAATGTTGATTTGAAACAAGGAATTATCTACATTGATTCCAGCTTTTCAAAAAATACACTCAGACCAAAAAGAAAAGGTAAAAACTCTCCCTTATTAGTCATTCCTATCCATCCTGAACTCAAACCAATGCTTGAATCCCAAATCAGAGGGAAAATGCCTGAGGCTTTTGTCTTTATAAACCCGAGAACAAGAAACCCTTATAGCCAAGATTCATTGATTAGACTATGGCAATCAATAAGGAAAAAACTGAACCTCCCAGAAAATCTTAGACTTTATGATGCCACCAGACACTCATTAGCCTCAAATCTACTCAATCAAGGAGCTAACTTATCAGACATATCTAAAATTCTTGGTCATACCAATATAACTACAACAACAAGATATGCTCATATTGACCTCCAGAGACAGAAGATAGTCTTAAACCTTATTTCACTTTATCCCAAGGAAAGAGAAAAATTAAAGCAAATTAAAAATTAAATATACTTATCCTAAATAATAATCCGAATGGAGACTTATTCCAATCAATATTGCTACTTTTGGTATTAAATCTAATATTGGTATTATATCTAATATATGATTGAAAGACCTATATTCCATCAATATACTGTGTTAGATGAAGTTCAAAGATTTATACCTTCTTTATCCTTTAGATCTCTTGTTGTTGTAAAAGAATTTTTAGACAATGCTGCAGATGAGGCAGAAAAGCACGATTACAAATTAGAAATAGAATTTAAAGATAATTTTTTAAAAATTAAAAACCGAGGAGTTATAACTGATAAAGATATTCTCTCTATAATTGATTTCTCAAAGCTTGTATCAACTAAAAACTTCAAAAAATCTTACCAGAGGGGGGCTATCGGGCATGGCTTAAAAATTGCTTTAATGTTATCCGATATTGACAACTACCCTGTTACTGTTTATTCTCACCAAAAACAATATGATATTACACTTCTCAATAGAAAAGCAAAATCTCCTAAGGAAGTGCTTAAAGTTGAAATTAAAGAAATTCAAGATTATAAAAATGAAACCTGTTTTATAGTGCCTCTCCCAAAAGAGGATGCTTACATATCAGAAAAAATTCACTCATATATTAAAAAATTCATCACTGTTAACCCCCATATTGAATTTATTTTTAATTCTCGAGTCTATCCTCGGGTTAAAATTAAAAAACCCTCTCTCTGTGATATTAAATCTTACTCAGAGTCAGAACTTATTGACTTAATCAATGAATTCCTTGAACAAGGCTATACCCATTATGACATTGGACTTCTTTTCGGTATCAGTCCAACCTTGCTTAAAAGATCAAAAATATGCAAAATTAGTCAAGACAATTTTTTCAATTTTTTAAGAAATTATGCAAAACCTCTTAAACCATTTCTTCTTGGAAAGAAATCTATAACAGAAAGAATTAAAATCTTCAAATACAAATATCTTACTCATCAAAATCAATCAGTTGAAATTGTTACAACAGACTCAATTGAAGAGGATTTTTATGTTGTGAATGGAACAATTGTAAAATCATTGTATGCTATAACTGAAAATTTTGTAAGCAATATTGATTTTTTTCTTGAAGAAGTAAGAGGTAAGAAAAAAATACAGTGTATCATCTGGTATCACTCTCCTAATATTTCTTACAGAGACCCAAATAAAAAGGAGATTTTTATCAATTTTGATCTTACCAATACAATTAAAAGTGCTTTCAAAAGAATACCGAAAAAACTTACAGGTGATGGTAATTGGTTACTAATCAAAGATGAATGTGTTGAAGAGGCAAAAAGGCAAAAGATAACCAAAGCCTTCATCAAAGACCAATATGGCATATCCATTCAACCTTGGAGATATGTCTTTTTCTTGAAATGCAAAGACATTATAGATTCCATGATCCAGAAATACAAAATTATTACCATCAGGCAGCTTTATTATCAGCTTGTCAGTGTTGGTTACATTGCCAATTTCTATTCCAGTTATACAAATCTTGATAATTCCTTAACAGATGCCAGAGAAATCGGTATCATAGATTACTTTGTTTTTGAGGATCGTTCAAGATATGAGATCCACCCAAATACCATCTCTATTAACTACGACCCTGTTGCTTACCTAAAAGATTCTCTCCTCAGTGCCTTAGAAAAACCAGAAATCAATATATGGGAGTTTCAGGATTACTACCTTGAACTGTGGATTGAAAAAGACGCCCTTGTCAGATTATTTAGAGATATTGCAACCAAATATCAATTACTTCTCTTCCCAAGTAGAGGATACACTTCAAGAACTAAAATTCAAGAGGCTATTGATAGATTCAAAGAACTATCTTCTAAAGGAAAAAAATGTGTAGTTCTTTACTTCGGAGACCTTGACCCCTCAGGATGGGACATCTACAGAAACATAAAAGAAAGACTTAAGGATTATGCAAAGGTTATTAGAATTCTACTGAATCCAGATCAGAAAGAAATCTATCAAAACCTTATACCCATGCCTGTTAAACCTAAAGATTCAAGATCACCTAAATTCAAAAAAGAACATGACCTAAATAACTGTTATGAACTTGATGCAGTTAATCCTGAGATAATCCTGAAATATTCAGAAAATACTATTATGAAATTTTTTGACTCTAACAAAATACCAGATACAAAAGTATGGTATGATACCTTTAAAAAAGCTAAAGAGTCTATCCTAAACCACATTCAGGATTTGGATAGACTATCTGACTAAATTTCCCCCAGACTTCCCCTAAATCAGTTTTATAGACTCAAAACTTATTGATTTTTAAAAAGAATTTAATGCCGAAGGCGGGACTCGAACCCGCATGGGTTTCCCCACACGCCCCTCAAACGTGCGTGTCTACCAGTTCCACCACTTCGGCTATTTATAATAATAGCAGGAATGAAATTTTTGTTTCAAGCTTTTTAATATCTGTAATCATATAGGTATGACAAACGTATATGTTAAATTAATTTCTTAATTTGTCTATAGATAATGTGACTCTTTTGATATTTGTTAAAGCTTTTTTAAAAAATCTTTCAAAACAGCAAAATACAGAATATTACTGGTATAATGATCAATAACTACAATAAAAGCTTATAATAATTGACTATTTTCATTCAAATATATTAGAAAAAACTATGATAAATCGTTATTATTCATTTGGACAATATCTTAAAGAAGTTTTCGGCAAAAAAGTCTATAAAGTAAATGTGGATGCAGGATTTACATGCCCAAACAGGGATGGAACTCTTGGAATGTCAGGATGCATTTATTGTAATAATGTGTCTTTCAGACCACCAAGTTGTGCACCAGAACTTTCACTCAGTGAGCAAATTTTAAATGGAATAGTTCATGTAAAAAATCGATATAAAGCTGAGCTTTTTCTGGTTTACTTTCAACCATATACAAATACTTATGCTTCTGTTGAAAAGCTCGAAAAACTCTATAAAGAAGCATTATCGTTTCCAGAAGTAGTAGGGCTTGCAATAGGAACAAGACCTGACTGTGTGGATGAAGAAAAACTTGAACTTATACAAGCACTATCAAAAAATCATCTTATAATTATGGAATACGGGTTACAGTCAATTTATGATAAATCTCTCGAATATATTCACAGAGGACATGACTATGTTACTTTTCTTAAAGCTATATATAAAACATATGAAATGGGAATTCCTGCGGGAGCGCACATAATTGTTGGATTACCAACAGAAACAAGAGATGAATCCCTTCAAATGGCTGATGAGATAAACAGACATCCTATAAAATTTCTTAAGATTCATCAGCTTCAGATTGTAAAAAACACTGTACTTGCAAAAATGTATGAGAAAAATCCATTTAAAGTTTTTGATTATGAAGAATATCTTGATTTTGTTATTGATTTTATCGAGAGACTTTCACCGGATATTGTGCTTCAAAGACTTTTTGCAATGGCTCCAGAGGATATTCTCATTGCACCAAAGTGGAATCGCTCAAAACAACAAATTTTAAATGATATAAATAAAAAATTTGAGGAAAGAAATGCTTGCCAGGGTTCTAAGTGCTCATTTACTCGGCATAGATGCCTTCGCAGTTGATGTTGAAGTTGATCTAGCTCAAAGAGGGCTGCCACATTTTAATATCGTCGGACTTCCTGATACCGCTGTTAAGGAGTCTCGAGATAGAATAAGAGCAGCATTTAAAAATGTGGGATTCTCTTTTCCCATAAAACAGATTACTGTAAATCTTGCTCCTGCAGATCTTAAAAAAGAGGGCTCTTCCTTTGACCTTCCAATCGCATTGGGCATTCTTGCAGCAGAAGGACATTTACCAAAAGAGATATTGAATGATTTTTTAGTTGTTGGAGAGCTTTCTTTAGAAGGTAAGATAAAATCTGTAAAAGGCGCACTTTGTATAGCCTCAAAATTAAAGGAATTTGGAATAAAGAAACTGGTAATACCTAGAAACAATGCCTATGAAGTTGCAGTCGTTAAAGATATAGATGTTTATCCTGTTAGTGACCTTTCTGAAACAGTTGCGTTTTTAAGAGGAGAAAAATCAATTACGCCATTAAAAATAGATGACAATTTAGTTGATGAACATTTTTTTTATGAAGACCTTTCCGAAGTTAAAGGACAGTTTCATGTAAAAAGAGCTCTGGAAATTGCAGCGTCCGGTGGACATAATCTTCTTTTGATAGGTCCTCCAGGGTCAGGTAAAAGTATGCTGGCTAGAAGACTACCTGGAATACTTCCTCCTATCACAATAGAAGAAGCGATTGAGACAACAAAAATATATAGTGTTGCAGGTATGATTACTGACAGTAAAGGTTTAATAACATCTCGTCCATTTCGCAGTCCTCATCATTCATCAAGTGATGTTGCTTTAATTGGCGGTGGTCAGATTCCAAAGCCAGGAGAAGTATCTTTAGCTCACAATGGAGTACTTTTTCTTGATGAGCTTCCGGAGTTTAAAAGGAATGTCCTTGAAGTGCTCAGGCAACCCCTTGAAGATGGTTTTGTCAGCGTGGCACGTAGCTATGCTACTGTGCAATTTCCTGCAAAATTTATTTTAATAGCAGCAATGAACCCATGTCCCTGTGGTCACTATGGTGATAGTCTAAAATCCTGCAGTTGCACGCCTAATATGATAATTCGTTATCGTTCAAAGGTCTCAGGACCACTTCTTGATAGAATTGACATACACATTGAAGTTCCAAGAGTTGATTATCAGGATTTAAAAAATGATACCCAGACAGAAAATTCAAAAACTGTTCGTGAACGTGTTATTAAGGCAAGAGAAATGCAACTTAAGAGATTGAAAAATGAAGGAATATTCTGTAACGCTTATATGAAGACAAAACATTTAAAAAAATTCTGCAAACTTGATGAAGAAAGTCATAACCTTCTTGAAAAAGCAATGCAAAAATTTGCACTAAGTGCAAGAGCCTATTCAAAGATACTGAAAGTTGCAAGAACAATTGCTGATCTTGAAGGTTCTCAAAATATCAAATCTCACCACATTGCAGAAGCAATTCAGTATAGAAGCCTTGAAAGATTGAATTTTTAAAATCTTTAAGCTTTTTTAGAGTAACATCCTGTTATTTATCATTTCAAAACAGCTCAGCAATCTGATTGATACTTATCTGTCTTAATCTTGAATATTTCTATGGATGACAACATTATACAGGAAAACAGAAAAGCTATATCAGAGTGTTTGCTTAGTTCTTAATGCATAGCATACAGAGAAAAAAGAGCTCCTGCGATGACAATGTAAAGTATGTTTACTCTTCTTACAAGAGCATAAAAACTGATTAAAACCATACAGAGTTTTATCAAATCCCAGCTTACTGCTGATGAAAACTTTACAGTAGCAAAAAGCAACAGTCCTGAAAAAGATGCAAGAAGTCCTCTTTTGCCTCTCAAAAAAACTCTTGAATGTCTTATCTTCCGGGAAAGCTCTGTTAAAGAAGCAAGAATGATAAATGATGGTGTAAAAATCGCAACCGTAGCAACTACTGCACCTGAAAATCCATAAAGAATATATCCAACAAATGTAGAAGTTATAACAATTGGCCCCGGAGTTATCTGTCCAAGAGCTATACCATCCATAAATGTTTTTTCATCAATCCATTTAAAATTTTCCACAAACTCATGTAGCATTAAAGGTAAAGAAGCATAGCCGCCACCAAATGCAAAAAAATCAATCTTCATCATTATAAGAGCAAGGGTTAAAAGATTTCGGTCAATAAAATAAAGAAAAAATAATCCCGCAAAAATAAAAACCAAAAGAATTCCAATCCCATAAAGATTTATTTTTAAAGCTTGTTCTTTTTTAGTTGTGCTGTCCCTGAAAATTATCTGGGCGATAATAAAACACGCTATGATAATTAAAAATGGGTTTAGTTTAAACATGAACAATATAAAAGAAAGGATGGCAACTGCTATCTCACCAGTTGATTTAATAACAGGTTTTGCAAAACTTAAAAATGCATTGGCAACAATTGCAACAACTATGACCTGTAATCCTGTAAAAAGAGATATAACCTCAGGGATAGAATGTGTTTTTGAATACAGAAAAGACAGGACAAGCATAAGTAAAAATGCCGGAAATCCAAAAGCAGTAAAACTTGCAAGCCCTCCGATAATCCCTCTTGTTTTAAGTCCCACGTAACCGGCAACCTGCATTGCTGTTGCACCTGGAATTGCCTGCGCAAGAGCTACACCTTCCTGAAAGTTCTCTTTATCAAGCCACTTCTTTTTAGTAACAGCCATTTCCTTTATATAGACAATCATTGCAGGACCTCCAAATGCAGTAAACCCGAGTTTTAAAAAGGATATAAAAATTTCTGTTATTGATATCATAATTTGTTTCCTAAGCTAAGAACATCATACGCTAGCTTAAAACCCTCCAGCAATTGGCGGAAAAAGGCTTAATTCATCACCATTTTTTAACTTGATAGATAAATCATTTGTAATTATGCCATTTAAGACAATTATAAAAGGTTTTTTATTTAGCGAAAGACTCTCTATTAATTGACCAAGGGTTATATCACCTTGAGGTTCAAATATAATATCTCCCTCTTGGTTTATGGGAAACGTATTACCTGACTTAAGTCCTCCAAAGAGTTTTACTTTTACTTGCATTTTTTAAAAGGAGCCTGTTATTATGCAGGCTCCGTAAAAAAGATTTCTACCAGTTAAAAACCTGATCAAGTTCTTCATCCTTTACCATGAAAACCATATTATGAGGTGGAACGGGCTCTTTATTGAAAAATCTTGGTAACCTGTCATGTTGTTTTGTAAAACCTGCTCGCAGGTTAAAGTCTCTTTCAAAGCCAAGGACTTTTTTCCCATAGTCAACAACATCCTTATCACTCATATTCCATCCATAAAAACCATTAACTATGTCTACAAATGCCTGAAATGTATCTGGCTGATCGAGTAAGGCAAAAGCAATGAATAAACACATCCCAGTTGAATCAATAAATGCTGTTGCAATCTGAAGATTACGTGATAAATCAACCTGACCTTCAGGCTTAAGAGGGTCAACAAATCCACCGGTTTTTAAAACATTCAAAGCAATTGAATATCCTGCTGTATGGTCTGCACCCATTGGGCTTGTTGCATAAGTTACTCCAATGCCCTGCACAGCTCTCGGATCATAGGCAGGAAGAGCCTGACCCTTCACAACAGGAACTCTTTCAACTCCAAAGGCTTTACCAGTAAATGCCGCACCATTTCCAAGAATTCTTCCAAGATACGTACCTTTTCCCACCTCATGAATTAAGTTTATAGCCGCATCAGCATCACCCCATTTAATTAATCCGGCTTCCATTACAACACCAAGTGTAACGCCCATTTCAATCGTATCCAGTCCGTAATTGTCATATATAAAATCAAGCATTGCAATCTTGTCTATGTCATCAATACCTAGATTACCTCCATTTGCCCAGACTGTTTCATACTCTGGCTGTTTTGTAAGATAACGTCCATCTTTGTCATGATAGATTCCTGAACAGCGAATAACACATCCACGATGACAGCCATGAGTTGGATTGCCTCCTCTTTGTTTCTCAAGCTCAGCCTGAACTTCACCGCTTATTTTTCTCGCTCCAGCAAATCTTCCTTCTTTAAAATTATAGGTTGGATATGCTCCAACCTCATTTATTATATTTGTCAAAATATTGGTTCCATATGTTGGAAGCCCCTGCCCTGTGACAGGATGTTTCTGAAGTCCTGCAACGAAACGCTTGTTTGCATCTTTAAAAGCTTCATCATTTTTTGGTTGTCTTGGTGTTGTTACAGCATCATCAAGAATAATAACCTTTACTCCCTTTGCACCCATTACAGCACCGACTCCACCTCTACCTGCGTGCCTGCTTGGTCTTAATTCCATATCTGTAACAGCAACAGAAGCAGCAGACATCTTCATCTCACCTGCAGGACCTATGCTTATACAGGCAATTTTTTCTCCATATTCTTTTTTAATTTTTTCAATTAAATCATAGTTTGGGAGCATTTTCAATGAATTGTCTTTTTCTATCTTTACGCCATCTTTATTAATATAAATTTTGTACACGTCATCACTCTTTGATTTGCCTTCTAACACAATTGCTGCATATCCAAGTCTGCCCAAAACATGCCCTGCCTGTCCACCTGAATTTGCTTCTTTAATTCCACCTGTAAGAGGACTTTTACAGCCAACTGATATTCTCCCTGACATGGCAGCTGCTGTTCCACCAAGGAGTCCTGGTGCTATTACAAGTTTGTTGTCAGCTCCAAGAGGATGGCAAAGTGGATCAACTTCTCTAGATACAATCGCAGAAGTCAGAGCTCTTCCTCCCAGTCCTTCATAATCACCGAGAGGTTCTACTTTAACTTCAGGAGTTTCTGCACTCATATTGATTCTTAAGATATTCATAAAACACCTCTTTTTTTTGCTAATCTGATTAAATTATACCAAACAATAAAACAATCCGCCACACCACAGGCAGGCTCCACATGGAATTGTGTTTGTGTAACAATCATAAATAAAATCTTCAACTTCCATAAGATCACAGAGTGCAAAATTACAGTCATAACAGTAAGGAAAATCATAGCTTAAAACTGATTTTCTGAATTCTGTGTAAGCTTTATTGTTATAAATCTCCAGTGGATCATTATTTTTTATATTGCCAAAGGACCATCTTTTAACGGATTTTTTTAACCCTGAAATATAACAGGTAAAACTGTGCCATACAAAATAACATGGTGAAATTTCTCCGTCCACACCAATATACATACATTTTTCTTCAAGGAAATCACATTTTCTTAATGGTGTTGGATTTGTTCTGGGAATATGGATAGAAATATCATTTTTTTCACTTAATCTTTGAACTGCTTCAAACACAGAATTTAGTTCATCAAGCAATCTATCATCTCTTTTAATTAAGTTTTTCATATTAAGTGTAAGCCCCTGGCTAATTGCTTCATCGTACATGTCTTTAAAAAGTTTATAAGGTTCATTTTCTTCAGGAAAATACTCTGGTAACGCTTTCTTTTTCATAAGATCTAACCAGTCATCTACAGTATAGTCTGAGTTTTGAAGAACATTAACCCATTTTTTAAAAATTTTAACTGCCTCTTCATTGTTTGTTTCATAAGCAACTTTTTTTGCAGTCTCCGAAGAATAAGGAATTAAATGTGAAAGAATTATAAAATTTATTTCGTATTTTAGCGCTTCTTTAATTGTTGGAATTATCTGGTCAATATTATCAGTGGTTATTACAATCTCAATTCCGCTTTGTAAATGCATTGCACCATTTGATTTTACCTGATGAATAGCTTCAAGAGCTAATCTACCAGATTCGGGTTCATGAAGCCCTTTAACAGGCATAAGGCTATCAATGGAAACACAGATTCTATTTAAGCCAGCCCTGACAAGCTCTTTCATTTTTTCATAACTAAGTAAAACACCATTTGTTTGAAAACCAATCAAAGAGCCCCGAGGCATGTACATACCTGCAAAAGCAATAAGTTTTTCAATGTCATGATGCAATAAAGGCTCACCAATACCATTAAGAATAAGGCTGTTGATATATGGAAAGACTGTTTTTAGTTGTGCAAAGGTTGCATACTCAATATCAGATTCTGGCTGATGATAATTGGGACTGTGTTTCGGACAGATTTCACAGTGAAGATTGCATTTCGTGGTTATCTCTACAGAAAGTTTTTTGGGAAAATCTATCACGTTCCCATTTGCCAGCTATGTAAATACTTATATTGCTCCTTTGTTAACTTATCAATTTTTATTCCCATAGTTTCAAGTTTCAATCTGGCAATCTCTTTGTCAATTTCCTGAGGTACAGAATAAACCTTTTTTTCAAGCTTAGTTGAATTTTTATAAATATACTCTGCTGAAAGTGCCTGATTGGCAAAGCTCATATCCATCACTGCTGCAGGATGACCTTCTGCTGCAGAAAGATTAACAAGCCGGCCTTCTGCTAAAAGATATATTCTTCTTCCATCTTTTAGCGTATATTCTTCGACAAAATCTCTTATTACTCTCTTTGATTTCGAAAGCTTTTCTAATGCTTCAGTGTCTATTTCAACATTGAAATGTCCTGCGTTTGCAATTATTGCACCGTCTTTCATTTTAAGAAATGTTTTTTCAGAAAGAACATTAATATTTCCTGTAATGGTTACAAATATATCTCCAATTCTTGTAGCATCTATTATTGGCATAACATCAAATCCATCCATAACTGCCTCAAGTGCTTTAAGCGGATCAATCTCTGTAACAATAACTCTTGCACCCATACCTCTAGCTCTCATTGCAACCCCTTTACCACACCATCCATATCCGCACACCACAAATATGCTTCCTGCAATAAGTCTGTTTGTTGCCCTCAAAATTCCATCTATTGTGCTCTGACCTGTTCCATATCGATTATCAAACAGGTGTTTTGTGTATGCATCATTCACAGCAATTACTGGATAGGCAAGAGCACCATCATCTGCCATTGCTCTAAGACGCACCACTCCTGTGGTTGTTTCTTCAGTGCCACCCATAACATATGATAAGAGCGATCTTTTTTCTTTATGAAGGGTAGAAACCAGATCAGCTCCGTCATCCATTGTGATGTTAGGCTTTATTTCAAGCACTTGATAGATATGGTTGTAGTATGTATCTCTGTCTTCTCCTTTAATAGCAAAAACAGGTATTTTATAAAATTTAACAAGCGCAGCTGCTACATCATCCTGAGTACTTAAAGGGTTTGATGCACAGAGAGATAGCTCTGCACCTCCTTCTTTAAGAGTAATCATCAGATTTGCTGTCTCCGTTGTCACATGAAGACAAGCAGCAAGTCTAACTCCTTTAAGTGTCTTTTCTTTTTTGAATCTTTCTCTTATCATTCTTAAAACAGGCATGTCCATTTCAGCCCATTCTATTCTGAGTTTTCCTTTTTCAGCAAGCTTTATATCTTTTATGTCATAGTTTAGCAACGTTCTGCCTCCTTTTTAAGTGTTTCTATCATATCTGTCTGTTCCCATGTAAAGTCAGGGTCAAGTCTGCCAAAATGGCCATATGCAGCTGTTTTTTTATAAATTGGTCTTCTAAGATTCAGCTTTTCAATGATTCCTTTAGGTGTGAGATCGAATGTTTTTTTAATAATTTGTTCGAGCCTTGTATCTTCAATTTTCCCTGTACCAAAGCTATTAACATAAATAGAAACAGGTTCTGGAACACCAATGACATAGGCAATTTGAATTTCCGCTCTATCACAGAGTCCTGCTGCAACAAGATTTTTTGCAATATACCTTGCCATATATGAACCTGAGCGGTCCACTTTTGTTGCATCTTTGCCTGAGAAACATCCTCCGCCATGTCTGCATGTCCCTCCATAGGTGTCTACAATGATCTTTCTTCCTGTGAGCCCTGTATCTCCCATCGGTCCACCAATTACAAATCTACCTGTAGGATTTATAAAATATTTAACGTTTTCTTCATCAAGAAGCTCTCCAGGTATAACAGGTTTTATAACTTTTTCAACTATATCTTCTCTCATTTCTCTGAGCGTTATATCTGGTGCATGCTGAGAAGATACAACCACGCTTTTTACCTGATAGGGCATACCATCTCTGTATTCTACAGTCACCTGAGTTTTTCCATCCGGTCTTAAATAGGTAAGAATATCCTGTTTCCTTACCTCAGCAAGCTTCATTGCAAGCTTGTGAGCAAGCATAACTGGCATTGGCATTAGTTCTGGTGTTTCATTGCATGCAAAACCAAACATCAATCCCTGATCTCCAGCGCCTCCTGGATCAACTCCCATTGCAATATCAGAAGATTGTTCATGAATTGATGTAATAACCGCACAGGTCTCATAATCAAAGCCATATTTTGCACGAGTATAACCAATACCTTTAACTGTTTCTCTTATTACAGAAGGTATATCAACATAACATTCTGTTGTAATTTCTCCTGCAACAAATACAAGACCTGTTGTAACAATAGTTTCACAGGCAACTCTCGCATAAGGGTCTTTTGAAATGATAGAATCTAAAATAGCATCTGAAATCTGATCTGCGACTTTATCTGGATGCCCCTCTGTTACTGATTCAGATGTAAATATATAGTCCTTTCTGTCTCCTAACATCTTTCCCTCCTGAAATTTATAAGTTTCTAAATGCTCATTCCTCCATTTATTATTTACAATTGTTAAACCATTCTTATTAACTCTTCAGCAATCTGAACAGCATTCAATGCCGCACCTTTTCGCAAATTGTCTGAAACTACCCACAAATTTATTCCATTTTCAATTGACTCATCATCACGGATTCTTCCAACAAAAACTTCATCCCTGCCAGATGCATAAATTGGAAGTGGATATTCATTTTTTTCAGGATTATCCATCACTACAACTCCTGGAGCTTTACTTAAAAGTTCTCGTGTTTCATGTGCAGTAATCTTTTTTTCTGTTTCAACATTAACACTTTCACTGTGTCCTCTGAACACAGGAACTCTTACTGTCGTAGCAGTAACTCTTATTGATGAATCTCCCATAATTTTTTGTGTCTCATTCACCATCTTCATTTCTTCCTTTGTATATCCATTTTCAAGAAATTTATCTATATGTGGAAGAACATTGAAAGCAATCTGATGGGGATATACCTGAATTGTTATATCTTTAAAATTAAGCAAATCTACTGTCTGCTGAAGAAGTTCATCCATAGCCTTTTTACCTGTTCCTGAGACAGCCTGAAAGGTTGTTACAACAACTCTTTTAATCTTTGCAACATCATGAATTGGTTTTAATACAACAACCATCTGAATGGTTGAACAATTTGGATTTGCAATTATTCCTTTATGCCACTTAAGATCATGTGCATTAACTTCTGGAACAACAAGAGGCACTTCAGCATTCATTCTCCACTGGCTTGAGTTATCAATAACCACACAACCCGATTTTGCTGCAATTGGTGCCCATACTTTAGATCTTTCAGCTCCAGCTGAAAACATGGCTATATCTATGTCTACAAAAGAATCTTCCTTGAGTGTTTCAACTGGAATTTCATAACCGTTAAAGCTGAGCTTTGTTCCTTCGCTTCTTTCAGATGCAAAAAGCCTTAGATTTTCAACTGGAAATTCTCTTTCTTCAAGAACTGAAATCATTTCATTTCCAACTGCTCCAGTTGCACCAACAACAGCCACATTATATCTTTCCTTTTTTTTAAGCATTATCACTCCTCCAGTGGTAATTCTGTTGCATACTTTACAACTAAATCACCCACTTCTGTTGTTGAATATCCCATCTTACCCGCTGAAAGGCTTTTTAAATGCTTGCTAGTCACTTCTATCACAGCTTGTTCTATTAGTTTACCAGCTGTGTCTTCGCCTAAATTCTCAAGCATCATTCCACCTGCACATATAGCAGCAAGCGGGTTTATAACATTTTTCCCTGTATACTTTGGCGCAGATCCACCAATTGGTTCAAACATTGATACTCCCTCTGGGTTTATATTGCCTCCTGCAGCAATACCCATTCCACCCTGTATCATTGCTCCAAGATCAGTTATTATATCTCCAAACATATTATCAGTAACTATTACATCAAACCACTCGGGATTTTTTATAAACCACATTGTCGTGGCATCAACATGAGCATAATCTGTTGCAATGTCTGGATATTCCTTTGCAACTTCATAAAAAGTCCTTTCCCAGAGATCGAAAGCAAATGTTAAGACATTGGTTTTTCCACATAATGTGAGTTTTTTATTTTTATTTCTCTTTTTGCAATAATCAAATGCAAAGCGAATGCATCTTTCAACACCTTTGCGTGTATTTATTGAAACCTGAATTGCAACCTCATCCGGTGTGCCTTTTTTTAGAAATCCTCCTGAACCTGTATACAGCCCTTCGGTGTTTTCTCTTACAACCACAAAATCAATATCCTCTGGAGTTTTATCTTTAAGCGGGCAGTAAACTCCTGGATACAGCTTTACAGGACGAAGATTTACATACTGATCAAGTTCAAATCTTAGTCTCAGCAGAATTCCCTTTTCAAGGATTCCTGGTTTAACATCAGGATGACCAATTGCTCCAAGATATATTGCATCAAACTTTTTAAGCTCATCAATTGCACCATCTGGAAGAGTTTCACCTGTGCGCAGGTATCTCTCTCCTCCAAAATCATAATATGTGTAATCAAGTTTAAATCCAAGCCTTTTACTTACAGCATCTAAAACTTTCACGCCTTCCCTGATAACCTCAGGCCCTGTCCCATCTCCTGGAATTACAGCAATCTTGTAAGTTTTCATCTTATAACCTCCTTAGACAATCTATTTTTTGTCCATTCTACAAGCCCACCAAAATTAATCAATTCCTGCATAAAAGAAGGAATCGGTTTTGTTGTATATTTTTTCCCTGTAGTTAAATTAATAACCTCTCCTGTATTCATATCTATCTCTATCTCATCTCCTTTTTTTGTTTCATCAATGAGATCAGGCACTTCAAAAATCGGCAGTCCAATATTAAAAGAATTTCTAAAAAATATTCTCGCAAAACTTTTTGCAACAACAGCTTTAATTCCAGCTGCTTTTATTGCAATCGGTGCATGTTCGCGGGATGATCCACATCCGAAATTTTTTCCAGCTATAATTATATCTCCTGGCTTAACCTTTGAAGGAAAATCTCTATCAGCATCTTCCATAACATGTTTTGCAAGCTCCTTTTCATCGGATGTATTAAGATATCTTGCTGGAATAATAGCATCTGTATCAATATTATCGCCAAATTTCCAGACTCTTCCTCGAATTTTCATAAAATTTCTCCTTTATATTAAAATAATTTATAATTTTACTTCATAAATTAAATAGTAATCAACTTATCTTGATGTATATGTATAGAAAAGTTATCAAAAGAGGGAGGCATATATGCTATCAAAACAAATCGCATTGGTTACCGGTGCAAATAAGGGAATCGGTTTTGAAGTAAGCCGTCAACTGGCACAAAAAGGCATTAAAGTTCTAATGGGAGCACGCAATGAGAAAAATGGACTAGACGCTGCAATAAAACTACAGGAAGAAAATCTCGATGTTGAGTTCATTCTGCTTGATGTAACAAACTCTGAACATATTAAAAATGCCCGAGAATATATTGAACAGCATTTCGGAAAATTAGATATACTTATCAACAATGCCGGAATGATAAGTTCTGAGGAGAAGATTACAAATAATAGCGTTGAAACCATCTCACAAAAAGCACTTCGTCAGACCTTTGATGTAAATTTCTTTGGAGCGGTTGAACTTACCCATGAGCTTCTTCCACTAATAAAAAAAAGCAATGCAGGTAGAATTGTGAATGTTTCAAGCATTATGGGATCTCTTGCATACCAGAGTGCAACCGATGGATATAAACCTTTTGCCTATAATTCTTCAAAAGCAGCTCTTAATCAGTTTACCATTCACTTAGCTGCAGCTCTTAAAAATACTTCTATCAAAGTAAACTCCGCCCATCCAGGCTGGGTGAAAACAGATATGGGAGGACCTGATGCCCCTATGAATACCAAAGAAGGTGCTAAAACAATTGTAAGACTTGCAACGCTTGATACTGATGGACCAACTGGAAAATTTTTTCATCTTGACAATGAAATAGCATGGTAATGGTTGCCAAATTCTATCGTCTTAATATAATTATATTGAAATACATTATCTAATTACTGAAAAGTTATAAATTGTAATATTTTGAATTTAAAATAATTCATCTATAATCTTATAGGCATTTTAATAAAATCATTGACAACATTGACAAAAGCAATTTTTATTGATAATATACCTATATGGCAACCGTTAGCCGTATATTTGAATTGTATAATATTTAAAATTTTTGTTATTCTCGATATATGATTGTATTTGATTAATTTTGAAAAAAATTATCTAAAAGGCTTTGCCTCATAAAAACTAAATATGGAGGATTTTATGAATTACAAGAAACCTAGAGACCAGAAAGATGTTATGCAACTGGTGAAAGAACATGATATTAAGTTTATCCGACTATGGTTTACCGACATTTTAGGACAACTTAAAAGTTTTGCCATTACAGTTGAAGAACTTGAAGTGGCTTTCACTGAAGGAATGGGGTTTGATGGGTCATCTATTAAAGGATTTGCAAGAATTGATGAGTCTGATATGATTGCAAGACCTGACCCAACCACATTTGCAATTCTATCATGGAGACCCACAGATAAAGCTGTAGCAAGGATGTTCTGTGATATTTATGAACCTGATGGCACTCCTTATAAAGGAGATCCACGATATATTCTTAAACTCAACCTAGAAAAGGCTGCGAAAAAGGGTTATACATTTTATTTAGGTCCTGAACTTGAGTATTTTTATTTTAGATCTGACAGAAACACTGAAATTTTAGATGAAGGTGGATATTTTGATTATCCAATGGATGCTGCAGAAGACCTTCGCAGAGATACTATTTTATCACTTGAGCAGCTTGGAATTAAAGTGGAATATTCTCATCATGAGGTTGCACCTTCTCAGCATGAAATTGATTTGAGATATGCTGATGCATTAACTATGGCTGATATTGTCATGACATATAGAGTTATAGTAAAGGAAGTAGCAAAACAGCATGGCGTTTATGCCACATTTATGCCCAAGCCCCTTTTTGGAGAAAATGGCAGTGGAATGCATACCCATCAGTCTTTATTTAAAGGAGACAAAAATGCATTCTTTGATCCCAAAGATCCCTATTATCTTTCAGAGCTTGCTAAAAGCTACATTGCAGGACTGTTAACTCACATAAAAGAGATTACACTCGTGCTTAATCAATGGGTTAACTCTTATAAAAGACTTGTTCCAGGATATGAAGCACCAGTTTATATATGCTGGGCAAGAAAAAACAGATCTGCACTTATAAGAGTACCTCTTTATAAACCCGGTAAAGAAAAGGCTACTCGAATTGAACTCAGAAGTCCAGATCCTGCGTGCAATCCTTATCTTGCTTTTGCCTCCATGCTCAAAGCTGGATTAACAGGAGTTGAAAAAAAATATAAACTTCCAGAACCGATAGAAAAAGATGTTTATCATCTCAGCCACGATGAAAGAAATGATCTAGGGATAGATAGTCTACCAGGTAGCTTAATCGAAGCAATTGAGTATGCTGAAAAAAGTAGCATACTTAAAGAAGCTTTTGGAGAACATATATTTACAAACCTTATTGAAAGTAAAAAGAAAGAATGGGATGACTATCGAATTAGAGTATTTCCATACGAAATAGATAGATATCTTCCTATACTTTAAAATTTTTTGATTTCTGCTGATAATGGAAAGAGCGGATGTTACTCCGCTCTTTCCATATTATAAAAATTTTCGCCATGCGCAGTAGTAGTCAAAATGGTCATCATAAATATGAAGTCTTTTTTTGATAACAAAAATTCTATGCAATAATATACCAAATAGAAAACCACCAACATGAGCCCACCAGGCAACCCCTCCTACATCAGCAGGAGTTAGAAGTGAGCCAAGTCCTGAAAAAAGTTGGATAAAAAACCACAACAGAATATAAAAAATAGCAGGGAAAGCAAAAAATAAAGGAAAGATAAAAACCGGAACAAGAGTTATCACCCTTGCATGAGGAAACATTACCATATATGCGCCAAGAACGCCTGAGATTGCTCCCGATGCTCCAACTGTTGGCATCATAGATGTCGGATTTATAAGACAATGAATCCAGCTTGCACCAAAACCGCATAGAAGATAAAATATTAAAAATCTGAAAGAACCCATTTTATCTTCAACATTATCAGCAAAAATCCACATAATCCACATGTTGCTTATCAGATGAAACCAGCCACCATGAAGAAACATGCTTGTTAGAAAAGGCAGATAGTAAAGTGGATGAAAAGGAAGAGTTTCAATAAGCATATATTTTGCAGGCACAATTCCGAATATATGAAAGATATAATTTAAATCTTCACGGCTAAACATAAGTTCAAAAAAGAATATAATGCAGTTTAAAGCTATAATAATCCAGGTCATATATGGTGTATATCTTCTCGGTAAGCAGTCCCTTATGGGTATCATTCTTCTAACTCCTTTTCAGGGATATAGCTTTAATAATAGTTGGAATAATTGAGACTATAATAATTCCAATAATAAACATTGAAAAGTGTTTTTTAACAATGGGAAGATTACCAAAAAAATATCCAGCCCAGATGAAACAGCCACTCCACAGAAAGCTACTAAAAATATTGTATGCCTGAAACTTTGGATATGTCATTCTTCCAATACCGGCTACAAATGGAGCGAATGTTCTTAAAATAGGCAAAAATCTCGCAATTATTATTGTTTTTGCACCATGTTTTTCATAAAAAGCATGGGTTGTATCTAGATGTTTTTTATTAAAAAATATTGAATGTTCTTTTGAAAACACTCTAGGCCCTATAATTTTGCCAATATGATAATTAGCTGTATTACCAATAATAGCAGCCATGCTCAATGTTATAAATGAAATCCATGGAGAGATAAACTGTCTTGAGGATAGAGCTCCAACTGCAAATAAAAGGGAATCTCCAGGTAAAAATGGGGTTACAACAAATCCTGTCTCTGCGAAGATAATAAAAAAGAGAACTACATAAACCCAGTGCCCTGTATGAGAAAATAGAGCTTCAAGATAAATATCTACATGCAGAAGAATTTCTATTAAATCAGACATGTCCTGTTATAAAAAAATCCATAAGCCTGTAACCATCTTCTATCTTGATATCAGGTGAATTAATAATTTCTTCTGAAAATTTTCGATTTTTCTTCTCGACTTTCCTGTTATTGTAAACCACAAAAGGCACAGGCTCAGGAGTGTGAGTTTTTAACTTTACCGGGGTTGGATGATCTGGAAGTAACAAAATTTTAAACTCATTAAATCTTTTTGGTGCTTCCTCAAGGATTTTTCCTATAACAATACGATCAATATCTTCAAGGGATTTAATTTTCAATTTGTAATCTCCCTGATGTCCTGCTTCATCAGGAGCTTCAATATGTAAGTATACAAAATCAACTCTCTCAAGTATATTTAAAGCATACTCGGCTTTCCCTGAATAGTTAGTATCTATCCAGCCTGTAGCTCCTGGAACATTAATTATATGGAGTCCTGCAAGAATACCAATTCCTTTGGTAAGATCAACAGCAGATATAAGAGCACCTTTAAGTTTATATTTATCATAAAAAGCTGGTAAGCTGGGCGTTTTGCCCTGTCCCCAGAGCCAGACACTATTTGCCGGTCTTTTACCTTCTGAAATTCTTTTTTGATTAACAGGATGGTCTTTAAGTATGTCTATTGACTTTAAAATTAATTCCTTTATAAAAGTCGCATTCCGCCCTATTGGCATATATCGTGAAATTTCCTTTCCTGTAATATCATGAGGGGGGATGCACTCTATTTCCTCAGAGCCATTTTTCCATAACATAATATGACGATAACTTATACCAGGATAAAATCTTATACCATCGCTTCCAAGCATGGAATTAATTTCATCAATAAGAATTTTTGCCTCCTCAGAACTGATATGTCCTGCAGAATAGTCTTCCATAACAATATGTTTCTTATCTGAAAGATTCAGTGTAACAAGATTGCATCTAAAAGCAACATCTTCTCTGGAAAGGCTTAACCCCATGCTTACAGCTTCTAAAGGAGCTCTTCCAGTATAGTAAATCCTCGGATCATAGCCGAGAATGCTTAAATTTGCCACATCACTTCCAGGCGAAAATCCTTTTGGTATATTTCTCACATAACCAGCTGTTCCATTAGAAGCAAGGAAATCCATATTTGGTATCTTTGCAAACTGAAGAGGTGTACGACCTCCCAGCTCTTCAATAGGATAATCTGCTGCACCATCTGGAACAATGATAATATATTTCATAACAGTTTTCCCACGAAATCTTTTACAACACCTAAATCTGCTGGTAAAACATGAGGTTTTTCAGCAACCTTAAAAACAATATCAGGATCTTTAAGGCCATTGCCTGTTAGAGTACAGACAACAGTGCTGTCCTTTTTAAAATATCCCTGTTTATAAAGCTTTATAATTCCTGCAACACTGGCTGCAGATGCTGGTTCACAAAAGATTCCCTCGTAAGATGCTATCATTTTATATGCATTTAGTATCTCTTCGTCCGTTACCATGTCAATTATACCACCTGATTCATCCCTGGCCTGTACAGCAGTCTTCCAGCTCGCAGGATTTCCAATTCTTATTGCTGTTGCTATGGTTTCTGGTTTTTCCACCGGATGTCCAAGAACTATTGGTGCAGCACCTGCTGCCTGAAATCCAAGCATTTTAGGAAGTCCTGCTATCTTACCTTTTTCCTTATATTCTTTGTATCCTTTCCAATAGGCTGATATATTTCCGGCATTCCCTACTGGAAGAGCATGATACTCAGGAACTCTTTCCAACTGATCACAGACTTCAAAAGCTGCAGATTTCTGACCTTCGATTCTGTAAGGATTAATTGAATTAACAAGAGTAATAGGATACTCCTTAACAATTGCTCTTACAATGCTTAATGCCTGATCAAAATTTCCTTTAATCTGAATGACAACAGCTCCATGAATCATTGCCTGAACAAGTTTTCCTGTCGCAATTTTACCTTCAGGAATTAAAACTATTGCTTTAATTCCTGCTCTTGCAGCATAAGCAGAAGCACTTGCAGAAGTATTACCTGTTGATGCGCAAATCACTGCCTTAGAGCCTGATTCAAGAGCCTTTGATATGGCAAGAGTCATTCCTCTGTCTTTGAATGAACCTGTTGGATTTGCTCCATCAAATTTAAGATAAAGTTCTAAAGCAAGTCCTAATTTTTTTGTCAAATTATTTACTTTTACAAGAGGAGTATTCCCTTCTAAAAGAGTTGCTATAGGCGTTTTATCAGTTACAGGGAAAAAATCATAATATTCCTTTATAATTCCTTTCCATATTGACTTAGAGCTCATAGCTATTCAATAACATCTCCTTGTATTAATTCAACCACCACTCCCTGCTCTCTCAGAGAGTCAATTCCCTGCTGAAGATTTTCCTCTACTCCTTCAAGCTCAAGAATCATTTCACCAAAGCTATCTGTAATTCTTGCTCTGCGAATATTTGGCATAACATCATATTTTTTTGCCATTCTGAAAAGTACGGGTTCTTTAATTAACTCTTGAGGGAAGGTGAGTCTCACCCTTAATTTTTTAATCTCACCCATAAAACCTCCTTTAGCTTTTACCTCCTGCTATAGCAGGAACAATTGAAACTTCATCACCATCTTTAACTAAAGTTTCCTCTCCCTGTAAAAATCTAACATCCTCCTCATTGACATAAATATTTATAAACCTTCTTACCTTGCCATCCTGACAGATTCGTTCTGCAAGTCCTGGATACTCCCTATCAAGTGCATTGATTATATCTATTATCTTACCAGAAGGTGCTTCCACAACATCTTTACCAGCAGTAATTTTTTGTAGTGGTGGTGGTACTAATACTTTTACAGCCATTTTTACCTCCCTTTTCCTTCATTAATTGCTTTTAGAGCTTCTTCAAAGGAAGCAATATTGGGTTTAATATTACATAGCTTCGCAGTTTTACCATCCAGAACCTCTGCTGTCTTAAGGCCATTTCCAGTAATACACAAGACTGTACGATCTTTTTTGTCAATCTTTCCAGTCTTCAGAAGCTTAATATAGGATGCAAGTGTCACTCCGCCTGCTGTTTCAGTAAAAATACCCTCAGTTTTTGCTAAAAGCTGTATGGCTTCAATTATTTCCTCATCAGATACATCTTCTATTGATCCGCCACTTTCTTTAAAAGCCTGTAAAGCATAATACCCATCTGCTGGATTCCCAATAGCCAGAGATTTTGCAATTGTATTTGGTTTTACTGGTCGGATTACATCTGTTCCCTGCTTGAATGCTGCTGAGATTGGATTACATCCAGTTGCCTGAGCACCGTATATTTTTGTTTCAAGGTTTTTAAGAATTCCAAGCTCTTTAAACTCTTTCAAAGCTTTCCACACTTTTGTAAGGAGTGAACCACTGGCGCAGGGAATTACAATACTATCAGGAGCTTCCCAGCCAAGTTGTTCTACTATTTCAAAACCAATTGTCTTTGAGCCTTCTGCATAAAAAGGGCGAATATTTATGTTTACAAAAGCCCATTTATACCTATTGGCTATTTCACTGCAGAGTCTATTAACATCATCGTAGTTACCATCAACAGCAACAAGATTTGGTTCATAAACAATGGATGCAACGATTTTACTATGTTCAAGCGTTGCAGGAATAAAAATAAATCTTTTCAATCCAGCCTTTGCTCCATGAGCTGATACAGCATGAGCGAGATTTCCTGTTGATGCACAGGCAACAGTGTCAAATCCGAATTCCAGTGCCTTTGTAAGTGCTACAGCAACCACTCTGTCTTTAAAAGAAAGAGTTGGATGACCAACTGTGTCATCCTTTATATAAAGTTCTTTTACTCCAAGATATTTCGCAAGATTATCAGCTTTAACAAGAGGGGTAAATCCTGAGTTAAGTCCTACCACAGGTTCACCATCGATCGGCAAAAGTTCTTTATATCTCCAGAGAGTTTTTGGTCTTTTTTCTATTGTTCGTTTTGATAACACCTTCTTTATCCTAGTATAGTCATAAACTGCTTCAAGAGGGCCAAAACAGAACTCACAGACATATATGGGTTCTACAGGGTATTCTCTGCCACACTCCCTGCATCTAAGTCCCTTTACATATTTCATGGTTTACCTCCAATTTCAAAAGATAATTTTTATTTTAAATGAAATAATCTAAATATAGCTACAAAATTAGATAAGATTAGTAAGTGACCTTGAAGAATAATTCTTTCATGAAATCTTTTACATAGGGAATATCTGTTTTAATGAACTCTTTCCTATTACCATCAAAAACAATCTGTCCATTTTTTATAAAGATAAATCGATTACAAAGCTGCCATGCCACATAAACCACATGGGTTATAATCATAAAGCCTATATTTTCTTTATTTGCAAGGTCTTCAATGAGCGATATTATTCGTTCAGAGTTGATAGGGTCAAGACCAGCTGTTGGCTCATCATAAAGAAACATACTGGCTTTACCCACTGCCAATGCCCTAGCAATTGCCACTCTACGATGCATTCCTCCGCTTAGTTCCTCAGGCATGAGTTCTTCTGCACCCTGAACTCCAACTCGTCTTAGCAGTCCACCTACTTTTTTATATATCTCTTCATCTGGAAGTTTGAGAATCTCTCTCATAAAAAAAGCAACATTTTCTTTAACAGGTAGAGAGTCAAAAAGAGCACCTTCCTGAAAGACTATGCTGAATTTTCTTCTTATGGGTATAAGCTCTTCCTCACTTAATTTGGTTATGTCAACGCCATCAATTAAAATTTTTCCTCTATCAGGAGTGATTAGCCCGAGAATTAGTTTTAAAATCGTTGTTTTACCACTTCCGCTTTCACCAAGCACAGCTATACGTTCATCAAACCGTGCGGTAAAACTAACATCCCTGAGTATTTCTCTTGGTCCATATGAAAAACAGACATTATCAAAAACTATCATATACTGAATCCCAAGGCATAAAGAAGTATTCTTGTGAGCATTAAATCCGTTACAATAACAATAATAATTGATGTCACTACAGCTTTTGTAGTGGATGTTCTTAATCCTTTGGCTCCACCACGGGTTGTAAGTCCGTAAAAACAACTTATACAGGAAATTAGATATCCGAATAGAAAAGGTTTAATTGAACCCGAAAAAACATTCTGAAATTTTAATTCTCTTATGATGCTTGCCCAATAAAATGAACCGCTCTGATTACTTACAAAAACAGCAATATAATATCCTCCAAAAAGACAGATAAGATCTCCTATTATTGTCAGGCAGGGCAGCATGATTACAGAAGCAACAACTCTTGGAATTACAACTTTTTTAATCGGGTCTATTCCATAAACCCTTAATGAATCTATCTGGTGTCCTAAAATCATTGAGCCAATCTCTGCAGTCTGTCCAGCTCCAACCCTTCCTATAAAGACAAGAGCTGTAATAAGCGGACCAATCTCTCTTATTACAGCGATACCGACAATTTTACCTGTATACATCTTTAGTCCAAGTCTACTGAGTTCTGCACTTAGTTGTAAACTCAATGCCATTCCAACAAAAAGACAAACCAGAGAAACAATAAATACAGAGGAAGAACCTGCATATTCCATCTGTTCGATTATATCATCAAAATATAAAGGTTTTTTAAATAGTTTCATACTAGAGTCCAGACAGAGCAGGTAAAAATCCTGTAGTTCAGCCAATAGTTGTCTTATTTTTTTTAAATTCTTCATTTTTAAATCTTAACATAATTATAATAATATAAAAAGCATTAAGGAGGTTTACTATGGCAAAAAAGATTTTAATGATTGTTGGTGATTTTGTTGAAGATTATGAAGTCATGGTTCCATTTCAGATGTTAAAAATGGTTGGATACACCGTTCATGCTGTCTGTCCAGGGAAAAAAGCCGGAGAAGCAGTTAAAACAGCAATCCATGATTTTGAAGGAGATCAAACCTATACAGAAAAAAGAGGTCATAATTTCATATTAAATGCAAATTTTGAAAAGATTAAACCAGAAGATTACGATGCTCTTGTACTTCCTGGAGGAAGAGCTCCAGAGTATTTGAGATTGAATGATAAAGTCATTGAAATGGTCAAGTATTTTGTTACGTCCGGCAAACCGGTTGCTGCAATATGTCATGGAATTCAAATATTAACCGCAGCAAATGTAATAAAAGATAAAAAGCTTACCGCTTACCCTGCTGTTAAACCTGAAATATTACTTGCTGGTGGACAATGGTGCGAAGTAAACTCCACTTTTACAAATGTCTGTGTTGATGGAAACATTGTTACATCTCCTGCATGGCCAGCTCATCCTGAATGGATAAAGAAGTTTTTAGAGATTCTTGGAACCAAAATAGAGGCTTAAAATAAGCTTTGTTGCTTTAGTTCGTCCTTTCGAGGACAAACTTTTTCATATTTTATAATATATTCTTCAGGGAGTTGCTTCAGAAAAGAAGAAACTCCCTGGCAGAGTTTTTTACCTTTTATAAACCTGCTTTTAGCATAGGTTATGATAAGCTCATCCATTGCACGGGTCATACCGACATAAAAAAGTCTCCTTTCTTCTTCCATATCTAAATCAGACGCAAGAGTGTAAGGAATTAGACCCTCTTCAAATCCAGTAATAAATACTACTGGAAATTCTAATCCCTTTGAAGTGTGCAACGTGAGAAGACTTACAGCATTTAATTTTTCAGGGAACAGATCATAGGAAGTAAGCCCGACTAGTTCATCTATTAAATACCTCATCTGGTCTAAAATTGTAAATTTATGTGGAAGATTGCTAAGTGCTCTTACTATGGAAATTTCATGTTCGCTCAGTGATTCCAGAAAACCTGAGACTTCAAGATACCTCCAGAGATTACCTTCTTTTAAAAGTTTTTTAACATTCTGTTCATCGGAAAGACAATCGGATAAGTTATAAACAAATTCTTTAAATAAGCTTGACCTGTCCCTTTGAACCGTTTTTACCGGGATTCCAGCTTCATCAAGGCTTTGTTTTATCAATTCTAATTGGTTATTTGTTCTTGCAAGTACTGCAAAGCTTGAAAAACTATAACTGCTTTCTTCTTTATTTTCATAAAGTTCGGTAAAATCAATAGCTCCAAGTCGATATCTGATTTCCTGAACAATAGTTTTTGCTTCTTCATATTCATTGTTAACTTCTATTATAGTTATAGGATTGGTTGGGTTCTTTAAGGGTTCAATTTTTTTGGAAAATCTTTTTGTATTGGCAGTAATAAACTTGTTTGATGCAAGAATTATATTTGCCTGAGAACGATAGTTAACAGGTAGATTAAGAAGAATTAAATCTTCAAAATCTTTTGGAAGATTCAAGAAGAGATCTACTTCTGAACCTCTGAAAGAATAAATTGCCTGGTCAGGATCTCCGAATATAGAAATACAACCTTCCTCCTTCAAAAGCATTTTAACAATTTCATACTGAATTTTATTTATATCCTGAAATTCATCTACAATTATATTGGAAAAAAGAGGAACCATTACCCCTTTTTCAAGCATTTCTAATGTATTCAATAATAAATCATCAAAGTCAAAAAGATTCATTTCCTGCTTTTTTTCTTCATATTTTTCATAAATAGGCTTAATGTTTTCATCAAGAGGTACTCTCTTGTTTTTAAATTTTGAAATTTTCTCAATAATATTCTCAGGTTTTCTGCTTGTTAAACTCGAAATTATCTCTCTTTGCTTTGATTCTGTGCAGAGTTGAAAATATTTTCTTTTTTCAGGAAGAAACTCTCTCAATAATTTAAGGCATAAAAGATGGAAAGTTCCTATAAGTGGCATCTGATTTCCTACCCCGATAGCATTTAAAACTCTTTGCCTCATTTCAATAGCTGATTTCTGTGTAAAAGTTAAAACCGCTATATCTTGTGCGTTAACGCCATTATTTAAAAGATGAATGATTTTGGCAGTAATTGTATGTGTTTTACCTGTTCCAGGCCCTGCTAAAACACAAAGAAATTTTGCATTGCTTTCAACAGCTAGTTTTTGATATCTGTTTAAGTTCATTTAAAAAAGTGTTGTCTGTTCCTTTTCTATGGAGTTACCAAAAATTTTTATTTTCCCATACTCTCCATCATAACCAGGTTCTACAGTTACTCTGCCAGAGCGCATTCTTTCTATAGCATCTCTTAATTGAGAGTCCAGGGCTCCGATATCATTCAGTTTTTTATGTAAAAGAATATTGTATTCATCTCCAAGCTTTGAAATAAGATTCATGTATGTGGTAAAAACCTTCTTTGTATTTGAAGAACTGTGATTTATCTCACCAATAACTTCAATAAGAGGTACAATTGAGTGGTAAGGCAGTGCATGAGAGGGAATAAAACCTGCAGGACGATCAGCAATAACTTCTACCCTATGCATCACTCCAACCGTAAGTTTTTTACCACATACAGGACAGAGATAGCTCGCTTTTATAGTCTCTTCAGGGGAAAGCCTTACACCACAGGCTCTGTGTCCATCATAGTGATATTTACCCTCTTGAGGGAAAAACTCCACAGTACCCAGAAAGCCTTTACCTGTTCTTATTGCTTCAGTAATAGCATCATAACTTAATTGCGTATCAAATATATTTGCCTCTCTTCCTATCTTGGCTGGAGAATGGGCATCAGAATTGGAAACAAGAATTATTCTGTCAAGTCTGCTCAGTCTCCAGTTCATTGGAGGGTCTGAGCTAAGACCAGTTTCAATGGCATATACATATGGACTTAACTCCTCGAAACATTCCTCAAGTGTATCAAAGCCTGATTGAGAGCCAAAAATAGAAAAATGAGGAGTCCATGCATGTGCAGGAATCACCATTGACTGAGGAGACAGCTCAAGAATCATTTTCATAACCTCTTTTGCATCAATACCAAGAATGGGCCTTCCATCTGAACTAAGATTTCCTATACGTGACAGAGCATGATTTATTTTCAGCACATCTTTTATTGAAGGTGAAAGTATAACTAGATGAATTTTACGCAGTTTTCCATTTTTTTGATATATACAGCTTATCTCAGCAGAAAGTATGAAAAATATTTCCCTTTTACAGGATACTGGAACATCAAGACGATACTCATTTTTTAACGTGAAAAGGCCATTACCTTCGTCATTCAGCTTATTTTCTATCTCTTTAAGCCAATCTGGATGAGTAAAATCTCCAGTTGCCATTAGTTGAATGCCTTTTATTTGTGCCCATTGCTCAATTGTTTCAAGGTTCATATCTTTGCTTGTTGCACGGGAAAACTTTGAATGGATGTGAAGGTCAGCGTAAAACATAGTTAATTATAACATTTTTTAAGAGACTGCTCTATGAAACGAATAATTTGAAGATGTTCCTCCATGCCTTTATTGTCAATATAAAGAGGAGATCCAATAAAAAAACAGATTGGTTTTGAAGGGTCTATTCTTCCAAAGTCTTTTAATATTGTGCCAGTTCCCCATGCATCTGTTCTAAGAGCTATTGGAACTGCAGGAACAGAAGCCTTTTTTGCAAGTTTTACGCCAAGAGTATTAAACTGTGCTGGATCAAATACAGTCTGCCTTGTTGCCTGCGGAAAAACAATTACTGAAATGCCCTGTTCAAGCCTTTTTAATCCCTCCTGCATAACTATTCTGTAGTCTTCTTTGGGATTTTTTCTGGTAACTGGAATTGAATTTATAGCAGCTAAAATCCTGCCAAAGAATGGATATTTAAGGAGAGAATTTTTTATTACAAAAGTCGCTTTGAAATTTTTACCAATAATTCCTGGAAGTACCAATGTTTCAAGAGTGCTCATATGATTTGCTATAAAAACACAGGGAGGTTTTACATGTTTTAAGTTATCAAGCCCTTTAATGGTAATTTTACATCCGACATTTCTAAAAAAATCAAGTATTTTTAATCCATCAACAACAAGCTCTTCATGGTTATAATAACCCCTTTGTGCCAAATTAGCACTGGATATTATTTTTTTTATCACATTCAAATGAACTTTAAGTGTTTTCATTTAATTAATGGGTCCGTCAGCCCTGCTTCCTGAAATCCTTTTAATCTGTAAACACAACTCGAACATTTAAAACATGGAATCGGATTTTCAAGACTGCCCTGTGGGTTATAACAACTCCATGTAAGTGAGTAGTCCAGACCAAGATCAACTCCTTTTTTGATAATCTCTGCCTTTGTCATATAAAGTAAAGGAGCTAAAATTTTAAATTTAATTTTCCCTTCAACGGCTATTTTTGTTGCAAGATTTGCCATGTTTTCAAAAGCATTAAGATACTCTGGTCTACAGTCAGGGTATCCTGAATAATCAATGACATTAGCACCAATAAAAATATTGGGTACTTCAAGAACCTCTGCCCATGCCAGTGCAAAGCTTAAAAAAATGGTATTTCTTGCAGGAACATAGGTAACTGGAATTCCGTCATATTGTCCATCTGGAATATCACAAGAAGTTGTAAGTGCTGAACCTCCGATTTTTCTTAAATCAAAGGATGCTATTAAATGTTCTTTAACGCCAACATATTGTGCAACCTTTTTAGCAGATTCAAGTTCTATCCTATGTCTCTGGCAATAGTCAAAAGATATAGCATAGCATTCATATCCTCCTGACTTTGCTATGGCAAGTGTTGTCGATGAGTCCAGTCCTCCACTAAGCAAAACAACCGCTTTTTTCATTTTTATTTCCCAATGCGTGGTTCAGTGCCACTAAACAATCTTTTTATATTTGAAATATGCCTTGAATAAATAATTATAGTGAACATAGCTGTAAAAATTAAAATTTCCTGAGAATAACCAAGAAAATACACATTTAAAGGAACCAGGGCAAAGGAAATAAGAGCACCAACTGAAGAAATTTTAGTTATTTTCACTATTAAAATCCATAAAACAATAGTAATCAGTCCTGCTAAAGGCACATAGGCTAAAAGCACTCCTAAAGATGTTGCAACTCCTTTACCACCTTTGAATTTCAGAAAAGGTGTAAAACAATGCCCTGCTATTGCAAGGAATCCTACTATTCCAAGCACAGTAAAGTTATTAGAATATTGAGGAAACAATTTTAGTATAAACACAGGGATAAAACCCTTTGATATATCAAGTAAAAGCGTATATAAAGCTTCTTTTTTACCGATAACCCTCATAACATTTGTGGTACCTATATTTCCACTTCCTCTTGTTTTAAGGTCAACTCCTTTCATCTTACCTATAAGATATCCCCATGGAATAGAACCAAACAAAAAAGCAAATACACAAAGCAGTAGCGTCATTTTATGTGTCTCCAAAAATGGACAATATATTGAATACCAGATGTTACAGATATAAAAGTGGCAATATATATAAGCACAACTCCAACATCATAGAGGTCAACTCCATAAATTTCTTCTGCTATAAGTAACAGCAGAATTGATATCATCTGCAAAACTGTCTTTGCTTTTCCAGCTTTTTCAGCAGGAATTACAACCCCCCTTGAAAGGGCATAAAAACGCAGTACTGTAATAATAAACTCTCTTAAAATTATTACAATAGCAATCCATGCAGGTACCCTTGCTATATCCACAAGAATTATTAAGGCAGAAATTACTAGAAGTTTATCTGCAATTGGGTCTAATATAATACCCAGGTTTGTAATCTGTTTAAATTTTCTTGCAAGATATCCGTCAAGAAAATCAGTTACAGAGGCAATAAAAAACAAAAATGCACCGAATTGAGGATTTGTGGGAGCTTCCATTATGAAAACTGGAATAATTATTATTCTCAGAATTGTTAACGAGGTAGGAAGATTAAGCGTTTTCGTATTCATCTGTGAATTTGTTCCAGAGTCCCTTTGCTTTGAGAATGATATCACAGAGTTCTCGTACAGCTCCATTTCCAGCTTTGTTTGTAGTTACATAGTCAACTCTCTTTATGACTTCTTCATGAGCATCATTAGGGGCCACTGAAAAGCCAACTCTGCTTAATATTGATAAATCGACTATATCATCACCCATAGCTGCAATTTCTTCATTTCTTAAACTGTATTTTTCGATTAAATCCTGATAAATCTTAAGCTTTTCCTGTACTCCCTGATAAACTTCAGTAATACCCAGTTCTTTCATCCTCCTGTCAAGGGCTTTTGACTGCCTTCCGGTAATCACTGCTATATTTATTCCAGATTTGTGAAGCATCACAACTCCATGCCCATCTCTAACATTGAATATTTTAAATTCGTTACTTTCATTATCAAGTATTATACCTCCAGAGGTCAGAACACCATCAACATCAAGAATAAGGCATTTTATCCTTGATGCCTTGTCAAGAATAGTCTTTGATAGGGCTTTTTGAGACGTGAATTTATCTAAAATTCTTTCTATTATGGATGTCGTTGAAAGCCCTTCAATGTAAGGCAAACTGTAAACTTCTCTTACAATTTCTGCCCCCACAATCTCCCGAACACTCCAATCTCCACCTTTAACCAGGACATCTGGTTCAAGATATTTAATCAAATTATATGGAGTATCTTCATCAAAAAATGTCACAAAATCAACCATTTCAAGAGATGCTAAAACTTCTGCTCTTTCACTCTGGGAGTTAATAGGTCTTAAAGGTTTAATTTTTCTGACAGAGCTATCTGAGTTTACAGCAACTATCAAAACATCCCCCAGTTTCCTAGCTTCTTTAAGATATCTTATATGCCCAACATGAAGGATATCAAAACATCCATTTGTGAATACAATTTTTTTATCTTCTTTTTTCAGTTTGTCTATTTGGTTTTTAAGATCTGAATGACTGAGTAATGTTCCCATTAATTTTCTCCAGAGCCTTTTCTAAAATCTTTCTATCACTTTTATAACTCAGCTTTTTAATCGCCTCTTCAGGACTAAACCATTGTGCTGTATCAACCTCCCAGTCAGGATTTATTTCGCCGTTCATGTATTCTACAAGAAAATATTTTACAGTTTTAAAGTATTTTTCACCTTCAATTGAAAACCAGTATGAAGTCTCTCCCACCTCATCAATGATTTTACCGGAAACTCCTGTTTCTTCTTTGATCTCTCTTAATGCCGCGTCTTTGGGATCTTCTCCCTTTTCTACAATACCCTTTGGCAAAGCCCATATTTTCCCTTTCTGAGTAGCAATTAATAGAATATTAAGTTGTCCTTTATTAAATTTATAGACAACTCCACCGGCAGAAAAAACTCTTTTCATGGTTTGGGCATTTTTGAAGGATCTAGAATTCTCAAAATATCATTATAAAATGCAAGTATCATCAAGGCAAATAAAAAAGCAATTCCGATTCTCTGAGACACTGCAATAAATTTATCACTTAGTGGCTTTTTTCTTATCGCTTCAATCAGAAAAAATAAGATGTGGCCACCATCAAGCACAGGAATTGGCAAAAGATTAAGCACACCAAGATTGATACTTATTATTGCTGCAAAGCTTAAAAAGCTTATCCATCCCTGCTGAGCTGTTTTTTCAGCAACCTGAAATATTAAAATCGGACCTCCGATTACATCTGTTGAAACAACTTTTTGAAAAATTTTAACAATGGTAAGATAGGTAAGCTCAATTATTTCATAGCATTTCTCAACTGATTTATTCAATGCAGTTAAAGGATCTTCTTTCTTGATAAAAAACTCCTCAGCTGGCTTTATTCCAATCTGTCCAACAGTAACTCTCTCTCCAAATAGATTTTTTGCCTCTTTTGTCTGAGCAATAATGTTAAGCTCCAGGAGTTCATTATTCCTTTCAATTTTAAAATTAAGTGTTTTCCCTGGATTTTGTTGTATAAACTGTGCCATATCAAACCAGGTTGAGATTTTTTTGCCATCAATCTCTATAATTCTATCTCCTGTTTTTAAACCAGCAGTGTATGCGGGAGAATTTTGTAAAACATCTCCGATAACTGGCTTAAGAACGGGAATTCCGCCAACAAAAATAATCCAGAAAAGCAAAACAGCACCAAGAATATTAAAAAGAGGACCAGCAAATACAATGAAAATTTTCTTATAGACAGGTTGATGCTTAAATGACCTTGCCTGTTCAACTATCTCATCCTGAACATCTTCGCCATACATTTTTACGTATCCACCTAAAGGGATAGCGCTTAAAAGATATTCTGTTTCACCTATTTGCTTGCCAATAATTTTAGGACCAAATCCAATTGAGAATTTAAGCACTTTTACTCCGCTGAGTTTTGCTGCAAGAAAGTGTCCAAGCTCATGTATGAATATTAAAAATCCAAAAAGTAAAACAGCATACAAAAAAGTCATTTTTTTATTTCCTCCATAGCCTTTTTCCTTGCCCAACCATCAACTTCCAGAATTTCTTCAATACGGTCCGGAATAAATACCTGGTGGGCATCCATAGTTTTTTTAATTATTTTATATATCTCTTTAAATTTTAACTTTCCCGAAAGAAAACCTTCAACAGCAATCTCATCAGCTGCATTTAAAACTACTGGCATAGTCCCTCCTACTTTGACTGCTTCATAGGCAAGCTTAAGACATGGGAAGACTTCTGTATCTGGAAGTTCAAAATTCAACTCTCTGGTAATACTCCAGTTTATTGGTTTAACTATATCTGGAAGTCTTTCAGGAATGGATAATGCAAGAGCGATAGGTGCCTTCATATCAGGAACACTCATATGAGTAAGATACGTGCTATCAATAAATTCCACAAGGCAGTGTACTATACTCTGAGGATGAATCAATACGCCAATATTCTCAACAGGAATATCAAAAAGATAATGAGCTTCAATTACTTCAAATCCTTTATTCATCAGTGTTGCTGAATCTATAGTAATTCTCTTCCCCATCTTCCATTTCGGATGATTCAGCGCTTCCTGAGGAGTAACATTTTCTATTTCATGACTCTTTTTCCCTCTAAATGGACCTCCAGAAGCTGTAAGCCATATTTTTTTTATATAAGATTTGTTAAAACTATTTATGCATTGAAAAACTGCACTGTGTTCACTATCAACCGGAATAATTTTTACTCCAACATCTTTAGCTTTTTGTTTTATCAGTTCTCCAGCCATAACAAGACTTTCTTTATTGGCAAGTGCAACAGTTTTTCCTGCCTTAATTGCTTCGAATGTTGGAAGAAGCCCTGCAGCACCTACAATAGCTGAAAGTATGATATCAGCATCGCCAAGCCTTGCAATTTCGCAAACTCCTTCTTCACCGCATACTATCTTTACAGATGTCATTTCTTTACTTAGCTGTCTATAAGCCTTTTCATCATAAACTGCAACATATTCTGGTTTAAATTCTTCAATCTGCTCTTTAAGAAGATTAATTCTACCTTTAACAGCAAGTCCAAGAATTTTAAACTTATCAGGAAACTGTTTTATAACATCAAGTGCATTTTTACCTATAGAACCAGTGCTACCAAGAATGACAACCTTTTTCAATGAAACCTCCTACATAAACTTCATTCCAAAATAAAGTAATACTCCTGCAAACAGCATAGCATCTGCTTTATCAAGAATACCTCCATGTTCAGGAAAGAGGAAACCCGAATCTTTAACCCCAGCATCCCTTTTAAACATCGACTCAACAAGATCACCAAATATAGAAACAAAACCAATTAAAAATCCTACTATAAGAAGGCTGATAAAAGATTTGGACAGTAGAAAACTTCCAAGAATTAAAGACGCGATAGTCCCTCCAGCTATTGAACCATATGCCCCAGCCCATGTTTTTTTGGGACTTACCTCAGGATAAAGCTTACGCTTCCCAAATCCTTTACCAATATAGAAAGCCAGACTATCAGATGCCCACACACAACCACAAAGATATATGACCCACTGCCAGCCATTTTCCATTAAAAACCATTGAAAACAAAGAAGAGTTGGTATATATAGCAAACCTATTATAACAGGAGCTATATCCCGCAGAGCGGAATGAGGTTCTTTTTTAAGAAATAACCGTATAATAGTGATAGTACAGAACAAAATCGCATAATAATATAGTGTATTATGAGAATAGAAACAATTAAGAGCGAAAAGAATCACCGACAAAAATGCTCCAGTGAGGCTCCAGAATCTAGAAACATTATACATATTTAAAAACTCCAGCATTGCCATTACAGATACAATACATAAAAGTCCAAAAAAGAAATATGGAGGAAGTTTAATAATAACAATCAACAGAATAGGCAAAGCAATTACAGCAACGAGAACTCTTTTTTTATGTCCTTGTAAACTCATTTACTTTTCCAAATCTCCTCTGTCTTTTTTGAAAATCAAGAATTGCTTCTGTAAATTCTTCATCTGTAAAGTCAGGCCAGAGAGTTTGAGTAAAATAAAACTCCGAATAGGCAGACTGCCATATCAGAAAGTTACTGAGTCTTTGCTCTCCAGATGTCCTTATTATGAGATCAGGGTCTGGAATATCCGCAGTATCAAGAAGCGAGTTAAATAATTTTTCATCAAGCTGTTCAGCTTTGATATTTTGTTTCATGGCTTTTTTCACAGCTCTGATTATTTCATCTCGTCCACTATAACTTATTGCAAACTGTGTAATCAGACTTTTACAATAAGTAGTGGCTGATTCAGTCTCTTCAATTACTTCTAAAATATCTGAAGGAACCATCTCACGATTTCCTATCATTTTGAATCGAACTCCCTGGAAGATGAAATTCTGAATTTCCTTTTTAAGATGGTTCTTTAGTAATGCCATGATTATATCAACTTCTTGTTTTGGTCTCTGCCAGTTTTCTATTGAAAAAGCATAAAATGTCAGAACTTCAACATTTAATTTTTGTGCAGTACGGATAATTTCTTTTACTTTCTCAACTCCTCTTTTATGTCCTTCCCAGCGTGGTAATCCTCGCATCTGTGCCCATCTTCCATTACCATCCATTATTATTGCAACATGCCTTAAAAATCTTCCCATTTTTTAATATTTAAAAGACAGAATATGTAACATTGTTTCGAATGGACTTTCACCCTGAAGAAGTCTCTTGGGATTAAATCCAAATGGTGACTGAACCAGAACATAAAGTTTATCTACCGCAATAGCATAATCAAGAATTTCTCCTGCCATTTCCTCTGTAATGTCATTCTGCTCAACTCCGATTCCTGTCCATTGAAGTAGTTGTAATTTTGAACTTCTATATCCCAATACCGAAGCATTTACAAATCCTAAAAGAGGTTTTTTCTCTATCACCACTACTCCATTACTCAATGGTTTTATTCTACTTTGAATTTTCCATTTACCAAGAGTCAATGTAGCAATTCCTGTCTTTTTTTCATACTGCTGTCCTATACCAAATGTTTCTCGAGATCTCCAGACTGGTATCCCTTGATTATTATATACTGCAAGGGATCCATTATCTTCCCATTTAAATACGGCATTATCAAATACATAGAAATCATATATGTTTGCTTTTACAGGAAGCTTAAAGGTGTGTAACTTTTGATATCCTGTTTTTTTAGGCAAAATGTAAAAAATATCTCCATCAAATCCATAGGAAGAAGAGTATGCTTGAGCAATTAGATTACCATCAAGTATTCTCAAAAAAACATCGTTCAATCTTGAAATTTCTTTAAATGCACCTTCAGACCATTTAATTATTGATGAAAGAACTCTATCATTGTTTTTAACTGTTATCACTATTTCATCTTTACCATCTTTATCAATATCACCTGTATCAAACCAGAGAATATCTCCTCCAACAGGAATCTCATAGTTACTTTTAAGTTTAAGGTCAACATCAAGTGTATAAAGACTTATTTCACTATTTGAAGCAACTAAAATTTGATTCTGGCTTTTACCATCAAAATTACCTGTTGCCACCCTGTTTACACTTCTTGCTAATCTAAAAGAAAGCAGGGTATGACCTTCTGGCACAATTAATGAAGCATATTTTTTCCTGAGTTCTCCTATTGCTGTCTGATTTAACTCTATTTCAGAATTTAATAGAAACTTTTTATCTTTAACCCAGTAAATCTCCTGTGTAAGCTTTAAACTGCCATTTTGTTTTGAAGATTTCAGCAACAATAAAATATCAGCATTTTTCTGCTCCTTAAAAAGGCTTTCTAAATCAGATGTATTAACAGGAGCGTCAAGGAGCTCAAATCTGTCTGTATTTTTTAACTCTCTGTAATAAGCCTCTCCAACTGCCCATTCAACATTACCCTGAGCAAAGAGAATTTTAATTTTTGACTTTGGAATTTTAAACAAAAGAGTAGTGTCCTTTGGTAAGTTGTTACTTCCTTCTAAAATTATGGCTCTTGAAGATTTTTCATCAACACTTATAATTTCTGCAGACCCAACTATTTTCTCAGACTTGCCTATAACCTGTCTTGTAACAGGATGAATTAAAGGTGCGGTTTCTTCAAAAATAATTACTCTCTGCCCATGTTTTATACCATCTTTAGAACCTCTATCAAGTATTACTTCATTATTTTCTAATTTGATAACTTTACCCTCAATGATCGGAAAGTATGATAAAAGAGTTTCTTTAAACTTAAAAAAATAGTCAGACTCAGCATAAGTTTTTGGAGTAAGCAATAAAAATGAAATAAAAAATAAAAAAGGAAGCCACTTTTTTATAGAGTACATTTTAAAGTTTATACCAAATAGCATTTGTAAGTCAAAAAAATTGGAGGTTTCTGTTCAATGACCAATACAAGATATTTGTTAACTTATCTTTAACTATCCATTCTTCTTGTAAGCTCAATCCAAGGATAGTTCTGAAGAATCTTTACTAGTGAATTCAGCTTACCGGAGTTTAGAAACTCAACTCTTTCATCTTTATTATAAACATCATAAAAAGGAGTGGTTTCATAAAGTGCACGACCCAGATAGTGTTCACGGGGTTTTAACACATCCTCAGGTCTTGTATAGTAAGGATCTTCTCCATCAGCACAAGGTTTACCAAATACATTAAACTGTCTGCATGCAAGGGGTCTTACAGGATAAATTGAACATACACTATCAATCAGAAACGGGCATCCTTCGCCCCTTTTATGGGATATAAGTGATCGTTTTATTTTTAACCTCATAGGATCTTTAACTTTTTCAATTACATACCAGTAAATTCCGACAATCTCAATTGGATAAACAGGTATATCTCTGTGAGTATAACAGCAACTGCTACAACCACGTTTGCAGGCAAGTTTTTTACCTAACTTTTCTACGTTCTCAATATCCGTTTTTACACCTTCATCCATGATTGCATAAGAATTTAAAAGCATTGATAGCCAGTTGTGCAGTTTTTCATCCTCGGGAAAAGATAGTCTGAATTTATTCTTTTTCAATTCTTACTGTTTTTGCACCTTTAAGTCTTCTAAATATTGAAGGATTATCAATAATTCTTCCCACAATGTTTACTTCAGATACAGGCACAGGATCATCCCCTGTACTTATGGGCGTCTTACCAAAAAAAATTGCGAGTGCCTCTCCAGTTGGCCAGTAACCAATATCTCCTGCTTTAACTCTGGTTGTTGCAGTGCTGTCAAGAGGCATCTTTATTCCTATTGAGAAATAGAACTCATCACCCCATTCATTAATTTTACTTTCAATTGGCAGAGCCTGTAAAATTTTTTTAGCACATTCAGTATCCAAGAACTCCGCTTTGACTTCCTTTCCTTCAATAATTATCCTGACCTTTTCAGGCATTTTTGGCTTTTTTTTCTTTATACATTAAAAGTGTCTGTGCTTTTTTATTGACAACATCCTCGTTAATAATGCACTCAGCTATTCCCTTTTCAGATGGAATAAGATACATAACATCAAGCATTATATCCTCAAGTATGCTTCTTAAGGCTCTTGCACCTGTTTTTCTTTCAATAGCCTTTTTTGCTATAGCTTTTAAAGCATCATCAGTGAAAGTTAGCTTTACTCCATCAATATTAAAAAGTTTTTGATACTGCCTGACAAGCGCATTCTTAGGTTTTGTTAGTATCTCTATAAGAGCATCTTCATCAAGTTGATTAAGTGTTGCAATAACTGGAAATCTTCCAACAAATTCAGGAATCATTCCATATTTTATTAAATCCTCAGGCTCAACCTGTGAAAGAATCTTTTCTTCATCCATCTTTACAGTTTCAGAGAGAAATCCAACGGTTCTTTTACCGATTCTTTTCTTTATAACCTCTTCAAGTCCAACAAAAGCTCCACCACATATAAAAAGTATGTTGGTTGTATCAAGCTGAATATATTCCTGCTGTGGATGTTTTCTTCCACCCTGAGGAGGTATGTTTGCAACTGTCCCTTCAACTATTTTTAAAAGTGCCTGTTGTACTCCTTCTCCAGATACATCACGGGTTATTGAAGGACTATCAGCTTTTTTGCTGATTTTGTCAATTTCATCAATATATATAATGCCTATCTGAGCACGCTGAATATCAAAGTTAGCATTCTGAAGAAGCTTAAGAAGAATATTCTCCACATCCTCACCAACATATCCAGCCTCAGTAAGAGTTGTTGCATCAGCAATTGCAAAGGGAACATCAAGAAATCGTGCAAGTGTCTGAGCTAAAAGTGTCTTTCCTGTTCCTGTTGGTCCTATAAGCATTATATTGCTTTTCTGTATTTCATCTGAGAGGCTACCTTTGAAAATTCTTTTGTAATGATTATAAACAGCAACTGAGAGAATTTTCTTTGCTCTTTCCTGTCCAATAACATAGTCATTGAGAAATCTGTGAATCTCCTGAGGCGTAGGAAGATCTTCTTTCATGCCTTCAATTTTTGTAAATCTTTCTTCTTCAATTATTTCATTACAGAGAGATACACATTCATCACATATATAAACTTCGTTTCCTGCGATTAACTTTTTCACTTCCTTCTGTGATTTTCCACAGAAAGAGCATCTTAATGTTTCTTCATTTTTCTTTGCCATAATAACACCTGATTACTTCATTGAAGAGATGACTTCATCAACAATTCCATATTCTTTTGCTTCTTGAGCAGACATGAAAAAATCTCTCTCTGTATCTCTCTGGATTTTCTCAATCGGCTGTCCTGTATGTTTTGCAAGAATTCCATTGAGTAAATCCTTCATTTTCAAAATCTCTCTTGCATGAATCTCAACATCTGTTGCCTGTCCATAAAATCCACCTATTGGTTGATGAATCATGACTCTTGAATGAGGAAGCACAAACCTCTTACCTTTAGTACCAGCAGCGAGAAGAACACATGCCATAGAGGCTGCCTGTCCTATGCAATATGTGGCAATATCGGGTTTTACATACTCCATTGTGTCATAGATTGCAAGCCCGCTTGAAACCATACCACCAGGTGAGTTTATGTAAATATGGATATCCTTTTCAGGGTCTTCAGTCTGTAGAAAAAGTAACTGTGCAATCACAACATTGGCAATCTGATCATTTATTTCTGTACCTATAAAAATAATCCTGTCTTTGAGCAGTCTTGAATAAATATCATAAACTCTTTCTGTTCTTCCCGTTTGCTCTATAACTATTGGAACAATACTCACTTTGTTTCCTCCACTTTTTTAACCTTCTTTGCTTTTTGTAAAAGAATATCAAAAACTTTTCTTTCAAATACGCTATTCCTAAGAGCTTCTAAAGAGCCATCTTTTGACATATAATACTGCACAACACCTTGAGGAGTTATACTGTATCTTCTCGCAATATTCATAACTTCATTTTTAAGTTCGTCCTCTGAAACAGACACTCCCTCTTTTTCTCCTATGAATTCAAGGAGTATATATGCTTTTACATTTCTTTTAGCTCTTTCTGCTATTGCTTCCATCTGTTGGTTTACATCAACTCCCATGGATTCATATTCCTCTGTAATTCTTTTCATTTCCATCTCCACAAGTCCCTCTGGAAGTTCAAACTCATGTGTTTCAAGAAGTTTTTTTAGAATATCTATTTTCTGTTTCTGTTCTGCCTGTTCTTGTTTTGTCTTTTCCAGTGTTTCTCTTACATATTTCTTAAGACTCTCAAGATCTTCAAACCCAAGTTCTTTAGCGAGTTCTTCATATGTTAATTCCTGTTTTCTCTTCACATCTTTCACTGTAATATCAAAATTCACCTTTTTCCCTGCAAAGTCTGCTATTGAATCTTCTGGAAAATCTATGCTAACACTAAAGTTTTCTCCACTTTTTTTGCCTTCAAGTGCATTTGAAAATTCTTCAGGAAAAGGACCAGAGCCAATTTTATAAACATAATCATTAGCCTCTTTATCAATATCTGTTTTATAGTCAATGACTACAATGTCCTCAATTTGAGCAGGTTCTCCTATTGACTCATAAACACCCCGTTCTTTTGAAAGCCTCTGCAGGACTTCTTCAACTTCTTCATCTTTTACTTCAATTGAAACTTCTTCTACTTCTATATCCTCATAATTAAGAACCTGAACTTCTGGCCTTACCTCTACTATAAGGTCAAAAGATAGTGGTTCATTCCTTTTTATATCAATTGCATCTTCAGCCATTGGAGGCAATACAGGTTTTAGTTTTGCCTCTTTAACCGCTTTATTATAGGATTCTGAAACAAGCCTTTCAAGAACATCAGATTCAGCATCTTTGCCAAATTTTTTTTCAATAATTGAAAGAGGTGTTTTACCAGGTCTGAATCCTGGAATTTTCGCCTTTTTCTGAATTTCCTTCAATGCCTTCTGAAGCTCGCCTTCCACAATCTCTGCTGGTATCTCAATTTTTAATCTTTTTTTGGTTGCAGAAATTTCTTCAATTGCCTTTAACACATTCCCTCCTTAAAAATAGGTGTTTTACAAATTTAAGTTTAAAAGCCATAAAGGTTTTTTGTCAATTAATAAACATTAACAAAACATATCCTTATAGATGAATCTCATTAAGTTAAAAAGTGTTATATATTCTCTGTCAGCATAATCTCTGTAAGTGTTTATATATGGTCTGAAAGAGTTATCTTGAAAAATAAGAGTAACCTCACCATAAATTCCATCTTTGAGATAAATCCTGTGTGAGTAGTCCTTTGTTGTAGCAAGAACGAGCTTTGAAAGTCCTATATAGCCAGGATCAATATTAATTGTTCGTTTCCCATTCGTAGAAAGCTTTTCTTCAATTTGATTTGTTTGTAACTTAATATCTGAAATATCAGCTTCAGAAATAAGATTTTTAAAAAACATAAATTTTCTAAATATTGGTTCACCAAGCTCTGCGCTATAATATTTAGAATAATCCCAGTATTTTTTAGCTGACTCTAAAATTGTATCTCCAAAACATTCAATTATAATCCTTCTTGTTAAATAATATATCTCTTCATCCTTAAAAAGAGTGGCAATGAAAAATAAAACCCTTTTGGGCTGTCCTGGTTTTCCCATTAAGAAAGCACTTGCTTGAGATGAGGAATTATATGAGGATTATTCCATTCTACAGGACCTATAATTTTATGCCTTAAAATTCCTCTTTTATCTATCAGAAATGTTTCGGGGACCCCTTTTATTCCATAAATAGATGATACAACTCCGTCATCAACAAGGATAGGGAAGGTATAACCTGCTTTTTTAGCCATGTCTGCGACTGCAAGGGAATTATCCTTATATAGAACTGTAATAAATATTAAATCATCACTGGAGCCATTTTTATTAAAGTAACTCTGCAATGATTTTTTTTCTTCCTTACACTCATTGCACCATGAAGCCCAGAAATTCAGGATAATAATTTTGCCATTTAAATCTTTAAGTCTCCAGATTTTTCCATTGAGATCTTTTAACTCGAAATCTGGAGCAGGCATTCCAATTTCCACACCTTTTAGAGCAGAAGAAACTTTATTTTTTTTAAAAAGAATACTTCCTGTAACAATCAACGCAATTAAGATAAACAGAATTAAAAAAACATTTTTTTTCATACATCCCCTCAGTTCACTGACGCTGATACTTCTTCCTGTATTTCTTTAAACTCTATCTTATTTTCGTTCAACTCAACTTTTATAAAATTCACATCTTTAAACCTTCCTCTGAGAATTTCCTCTGATAGCGGATCTTCTATCTCTTTAGCAATCGCTCTTCTCATTGGTCTAGCCCCATATGCTGGCTGGTAATATTTATTTAAAATCCAGCGTTTGACTGCATTAGATACCGTGATAATAAATCCGTATTCAGCAAGCTTTTTATTTGTTTCAGCAATCAACAGATCAATAATGGAAAGCAAATGAGTTTCTTCAAGAGGATGAAATACAACAATATCATCAACTCTGTTCAGAAACTCAGGATTGAAGGTCTTTTTCAGTTCATCAAAAACATTGTCTTTAATTTTTGAATAAATGTCTGTGGAATTGGATTTGCGGAAACCAAGAGGTGTCGACTTTTCAATTAATCTAGCACCAATATTTGAAGTCATGATTATGATGGTATTTCTAAAATCCACTTTCCGTCCAAAACTATCCGTAAGCACACCTTCATCGAGTATCTGTAATAGTAAATTAAATACATCTGGATGAGCCTTTTCAATCTCATCAAAAAGAATAACAGCATATGGTCTTTTACGGATTTTTTCTGTAAGTTGTCCACCTTCTTCATATCCAACATATCCAGGAGGTGCTCCTATTAGTTTAGATACATTGAATTTTTCCATATACTCAGACATATCAAATTTTATTAAAGCAGTCTCATCATTAAACATAAATTCTGCAAGAACTTTTGCAAGCTCGGTCTTTCCAACTCCAGTAGGACCGAGAAAGAAAAACGAACCAATTGGTCTGTTTTTTGTTTTCAATCCTGCACGAGAGCGTCTTATTGCCTTAGATACGCTTTTTATTGCTTCATCCTGTCCTACAATTCTTTCATGTAAAGCTTCTTCCATATGAAGCAGTCTTTCTGACTCTGTTTGTTCAAGTTTATAAAGCGGGATACCTGTCATTTTGGAAACAGTATATGATACATCCTCTGCTGTAACAAGGGGTACTTCTTTATACATACTTTCTTTCCATTTTTTATAATTAGCTTCGTAAATTCTCTTAACCCTGTCTTCTTCATATTTTGTCTTCTGTGCTGATGGCAAATCATGAAGTTTGATGTATAAAGATTTTTCCTTTGAAAGTCTTGCAAGTTCAAATTCAAGGTCCTTTAACTCCTGAGGCATTACAGACCTGCTTAGCTTAATCCTTGAGGCAGCTTCATCCACTACATCTATTGCTTTATCAGGTAAATATCTGTCTGTGATATATCTATCAGAAAGTTTTACAGCAGCCTCCACAGCCTCATCCGTTATTTTTACTTTATGATGAGATTCATATTTTTCCTTAATCCCCTGCAATATTTCGATTGTTGTCTCCACAGTTGTGGGCTGAATCTGTACAGGCTGGAATCTTCTTTCAAGGGCTCCGTCTTTTTCAATGTATTTCCTGTATTCCTGCGGAGTTGTAGCTCCAATGCATTGCATTTCTCCACGTGCCAAAGCTGGTTTTAACATATTTGATGCATCAACAGAGCCTTCTGCTGCACCAGCTCCAATTATCGTGTGAAGCTCATCTATAAATAAAATAACATTTTCAGATTGCGTTGCTTCTCTTATGACTGCCTTCAGTCGTTCCTCAAACTGTCCTCTGTATTTAGTGCCGGCTATCAATGCTCCCAGATCAAGGGCAATGATTCTTTTTCCAAGTAAAATATCAGGCACTTCTCCTTCTATAATTTTCTGAGCCAGTCCCTCTACAATTGCTGTTTTACCAACTCCTGGTTCGCCAATTATTACAGGATTGTTTTTAATTCGCCTTCCAAGAATCTGAATAACTCTCTGTATTTCATCTTCTCTGCCTATGACAGGGTCAAGTTTGCCTTCAAGGGCAAGCAAGGTTAAGTCTCGACCAAATTCATCCAGTGCAGGAGTATTTGTTTTTCTTTTTTCCTTCTGTGGAGCACCGTGAAAATGAGGTCTTATCGAAAAATTAATTGTTAACTGTCTTACAGCAAGAAGGTTAACTCCAAAGCTTCTTAAAACTTTACCAGCAATACCTTCTTCTTCCTTAATCAAACCAAGAAATAGATGCTCACTTCCGATATAGGGATGACCTAGTAGCCTTGCCTCTTCAACAGCATGCTCAAGAACTTTCTTGGCTCTTGGAGAAAAAGGTATCTCTCCATAAGTGAGAAGATTTGCCTCCCCAGTTACTCTTTTTTCAAGTTCATATCTTATATTTTCAGGGTCTATCCCGATTTTTCTGAGAATAGACACAGGAATTGAATCATCTTCTCTTAAAACTGCAAAAAGCAGATGTTCTGTATCAAGAAACTCACTATTTCTTTTTTCAGCTTCCTCTCTGGCATAAAGAATTATTTTACGACCTTTTTCTGTAAACTTCTCAAACATTTTAAAACTCCTTTAAAAATTGTAGTTCCTTACATCAATATTAATTTTTTTGTCTATTCTGTGTCAATTGTTTAAAATGTTGATAAAAGAGTAATGAAAGACAGTGCTTTTATAACGATTTCATATTTACGGGGTTGAAAGTTCACTTTTTATCGTTTTGAAAGTAAAAAGACCTTATTTTTGCTATTAAATTCGTTGATATTCAATCTACATTGAGCTATAATGAAGCTAAATGTTATCATAGAACTTATATGACTGTTATTCAACCTTTTAAAGGAATCCTCTATAATCCTGAAAAAGTATGCGGAGATGATGTAATGTGCCCGCCTTATGACATTATCTCTGATGAGATTCAAGAGTTTCTTTATAATAAAAGTCCTTATAATATAATAAGGATTGACCACGGCAAACACTCTTCTGAAATAGATAAATATGTTCTGGCAAAAAAATATTTAAATAAATGGATTGAAGAGGGTGTTCTCTTACAAGAAAAAGAACCATGTTTTTATGGCTACGAAGTTCAATACTCATATAAAAATAAAAATCGAATACTAAAAGGAATAATAGGCACTGTAAGGCTAGAAGAATTCGGCAAAGGAATCTATCCTCATGAACAGACTTATTCAAAACCCAAAACAGATAGGTTAAATCTCATGAAAGCCTGTATGGCTAATACGTCTTTAATATTTTCATTATATCGTTCAAAAGAAAGAACAACGTCTCAAATAGTTGAAAATCTAAAAAATCCCTATATTCAAGCAAGAGATTTAAACGGAAACATTCACAAACTTTATAAAATTACACAACCTTCTCAAATCAATTTAATTATCGAAGAATTCAAGCATAAACCTATATTTATTGCTGATGGTCATCATAGATATGAAGTTGCTTTAGAGTTTAAGAAACAAATGGATAAAGTTTATCCCGGTCATAAAGAAGCAGCATGGAATTATGTACTCATGTTTCTTACAAATATTGAAGACAACGGCTATCTTATTCTGCCAACTCACAGACTGCTAAGTACTCCTTTATCAGTTAAAAAGCTGCTGGGAAAACAAAATAAGCTTTTTCATTTATCTGAATTTAGCAAAGATAATGATATACAGGAAGCAATTGAAAAAGCAGGGCCCAAAAACATTGGAGCATATTTAAAAGAAGATAATAAATTTTATATTCTTACCTATAACGGTCCGGATCTTGATTATTTACCTGAACCGTTACGTTCTATTGATATCAATATTCTTGAAGAGGTGATTTTAAAGCTTTTTCCACAGAAAGAAGTCTGTTATGAAATAAATATTGAAAAAGCCATAAAAATGGTTAAAGAAAACAAATGTGATGCAATTTTTATACTGCGAGCCACAAGGGTGGAAGAAATAGAAAGAGTTGCATTAGCTGGGCTAAGGATGCCGCCTAAATCGACATATTTCTATCCTAAACTTCTTACCGGAATGGTTATAAATAGCTTTCAAGAAAAAATTTAAAGGGGGAATTTATGTCAATTAGAATTGCTATTAATGGATTTGGTAGAATTGGAAGACTCTTTTACCGGTCATGCTACGGTTATCCAGATATTGAAATTGTTGCAATTAATGACCTTACAGATGCTCATACTCTTGCACACCTACTTAAATATGATTCTGTTCATGGAACATTTCAATCTTCTGTAAAAGTTCAGGGAAATAATATCTTTGTGGACGGCAAAGAAATTCAGGTGTTTACTGAAACGTCTCCTGAAAGACTTCCATGGGCGGATTTGAAGATTGACGCGGTAGTTGAATCAACTGGTAAATTTACAGACAGGGCTGGAGCATCCAGACATATTCAGGCTGGAGCAAAATGGGTGATCATTACAGCACCGGCTAAAGAGGAAGATATAACTATTGTTATGGGCGTTAACCATCACTTACTTGATCCGTCAATTCATAAAATTATCTCCAATGCTTCATGTACCACAAACTGTCTTGCTCCTGTTGTTAAAATTCTTCATGAAAATTTCGGGATTGAAAGAGGATTTGCAACAACCGTTCATTCTTATACAAATGACCAGAGAATTCTTGATTTACCTCATAAAGATTTAAGACGTGCAAGAGCAGCTGCTGTATCAATGATTCCCACAACAACAGGTGCTGCCAAAGCTGTAGGCAAAGTGCTTCCAGAACTTAAAGGAAAACTTGACGGACTTGCAGTACGAGTTCCAACTCCCAATGTATCAATGGTTGACTTTGTAACTCAACTTAGTAAAGTTGCGACAGAAGTTGATATTAATGAAGCATTTAAAAAGGCTTCTAACGAATCTCTTAAAGGGATTTTACATTATGTTGAAGAACCTCTCGTCTCAATTGATTTTAATGATTCTTCTTACTCCTCTATTGTTGATTCTCTTCTTACAAAAGTCATAGAAGGTAAACTTGCCAAAGTAATATCATGGTATGACAATGAATATGGTTACAGTTGCAGGGTAAGAGACCTTGTTGTTTATTTAATGAAAAAAATTTAGGAGGATATGATGGCACCTTTTAATAACTCTTTTGACAAATTGACAATTGAAGATTTACCGATAAAATCAAAGAAAGTATTTATAAGAGCAGATTTTAATGTGCCTCTTGATGCGAATCTAGTGATAACAGATGACAGACGTATACGTTCAACCCTACCAACCATAAACTACGCAATTGATGAAGGAGCAAAAATAATTCTTGCTTCTCATCTTGACAGACCTAAGGGTAAAGTGGATCCCAAACTTTCTTTAGCTCCTGTTGCACGAAGACTTCAAAGGCTTCTTAATAAAGAAGTTTTTTTTGCACCTGACTGTATTGGACACCAGGTTGAAAGTCTTGTTTCCAAAATGAAAGAAGGAGATGTAGTGCTTCTTGAAAACTTAAGATTTCGTATTGAAGAAGAAAAAAACGATGAAAAATTCGCAAAGGCTCTAGCATCTCTTGCTGATTTCTATGTAAACGATGCTTTCGGTGCTTCTCATAGGGCCCATGCCTCTATTGTCGGTATTCCTAAATTTATTCCTTCTGCTGCTGGATTTTTACTTAAAAAAGAGATTGAATACTTAAAAGGAGCAGTGGAATCTCCAATAAGACCTTTTGTTGTAATCCTGGGAGGAGCAAAAGTTGGAGGTAAGATAGGAGTGCTTGAAAATCTTGCTGATAAAGCAGATAAAGTTATTGTCGGTGGAGGAATGGCTTTTACATTTATAAAAGCTATGGGATATGAAGTCGGTGATTCACTTATTGAGGCTGATATGATCGATTTTGCCACAAAAATAATGGAAAAGCTTCGACAGAACAAGGTTAAATTTTATCTTCCTGTTGATGTAGTAATTGCTCAAAGTATAAATCCTGGTGCTGAAACAAAAATTGTTCCTGTACAGGAAATACCACAGGGATGGCGTGGACTTGATATAGGTCCAGCTTCGGTAAGACTTTTTACCGAAGCTTTACATGATGCAAAAACTATTCTCTGGAATGGACCAATGGGAGTTTTTGAAATAGACGCTTTCTCAAGAGGTACATTTGCAATCGCACATGCTGTTGCTGATTCATATGCATTTACCATAGTTGGCGGTGGTGATACAGATTACGCAGTGCATAAAGCAGGAGTGAGCGATTCAATTTCATTTATATCAACAGGTGGCGGTGCTTCTCTACAACTTCTGGAAGGGAAAGAATTACCAGGGTTAGCTGTGCTTCCTTCTAAAAAGAAAGATTAATTAATAAAATGAAATGGGGCAGTCATCATGTATGACTACCCCTCCTTTTTGAATAGCTGTTTTAATGTGTTTTGGCAGATGAAACATTCCAATATGCGCATCCATATCATAAAATTTTAATCTATCTTGCATTGAAGAAAGTTTATCTTCTATCTTCTCAAAAGTTTTGTCTGCGCCTGCTTTTTTAGAAACAAGGACAAAACTCCATGGAGCAAAGAAAGAAGGAATATAAGTAAGATACGGAGCAACATAAGGGAATACATATTTTAGGGTGGTAACAATCGAAATAAAAACTCTCAAATTATTCACAGAGGCAGAGGCAGATTGAGTAACCATCATACCCGAGTCTGTAAGAGCTTCCTTGACTTTTTCATAAAATTCTATAGTATACAGAAGAAATGCCGGAGTATCCTCTGCCGGTTCAGGTAAATCCACTATAATTACATCAAAATGATTTTTTACCTTTTCAATATAAACTCTTGCATCATCTATAACTAACCTGACCCTCGGATCATCGAAAGCCCCACTGCTCCATTCTGGGAGATATTCTCTGGAAACTTTAATAACTGATTCATCAAGATCAACCATTACAACTTCATTAACCGGATATTTCAAGACTTCTCGTAAAGTAGCTCCTTCTCCTCCACCAGCAATTAAAACCCTCTGCGGATATTCATTTAATAGCATAACAGGATGAACCAGAGCTTCATGATAAATAAATTCATCAGCCTCTGAAGACTGCATTTTCCCATCAAGAAGAAGGCATCGTCCAAGATTACCAGACCGTATAACTTCAATTCTCTGATAAGGAGAAATATCTGAGTGTATTATCTCCTTAAGAGAATGAAATATAATCTCATCATCTGACGTTTGCTCAATATACCATTTGTAATTCTTCATGACATACCTTATGTGGTAGTTTCTCATTATGATGAGAGATTATGCCTCTTTTCATTTCCACTATTGACGGTTGCTTGCACTCAAATGCTTCTATAATATATTGAGCTGCAACTTCCGGTTTAATAGTCTCTCCACAGGTAAATACATCAACAGCGGCAAAACCATATTCTGGCCAAGTATGAATAGTTAAATGAGACTCTGCAATAACAACCACTCCACTAATACCAAATGGATTAAACTCATGGAAATTAACATTAACGATTGTTGCCTTGGCTTTTTTGGCAGCGTCTACCAGAATATTTTTAACACTTTCGAGATCTTTGAGGATCTCAGGATTGCAATTTTTTAACTCAATTAAAAGATGGGTCCCTAAAGCATACAATTTTCGACCTCCTCCCACAGAGATGAAAACAGGGACAAAGCCCCTGCAAACTTTATATATTAAAGTAAAAAAATTTTTTTTGTCAAACAAAATATTTATCTATAGAAAATCATCATTTTTTAAATTTTTCATATTTTTATTACTTAATTTTACTGTGCACTTCTTGAATAGATTAATTACATCTCAAGCCTTGTGAATACACCGTGCAGCTTTCTTGGTGGCAGGCGAAAAAAACTTATAAACGTGGGTGTTATTCTTTTTAAAAAAACAAAAAACTTCCATGGACCTTTTGCAATAATGTCTTCTAGACCATAAAATATTGTTCTTTCTTCTATGCCATTGTGTCTTAAAATTTCTTCAATATTTACAAATTCCATATAACCCATCTCTATTTGAAAAACTCTTATACCGAGGCAAAGATCGTCTTTGAAATATCCTGTTACTCCAAATGGATCAGGTCGTATAAATACAGATAAAAAGATATTATCTTCGTATATAATTCCATGATAAAACATCGTCTCAATAATATAGGGTGAAATTTTGTCTGTATCCCTTATAAAAAATATCGCTGTACCGGGTATTCTGGGAGATGTTTTATAAACTCTCTCAAATTTAATGATAAATTCATCGGCTGGCATAAACATCATATATCTATAAAGCCTTTTCTGACCTTGCGTATAAATCAATATTGTAAAAAAGGGGAATAAGCCAAGCATAATTGATAGGTATCCACCTGCAGGGATTTTATATAAAGTTGAACTGAAATATATAAAATCAACAACTGTTACAATAATAGCCGCCAAAACAGCTATATAGTTTCTTTTAAGAAAAAATATCGAAAGTAAAATTATGCCCGTGATACACATATCTGTTGTAACAGCAAAGCCGTATGCTGCAGCAAGATTTGATGAACTCTTGAAGTTTATCATAATAAAAATAACAGCTATAAGTAAAAGCCAGTTAATACTACCAATGTATATCTGAGATTTCAATTCTCTTGATGTGTAGTCAATTTTTAACATCGGTAGTATTCTCGTTGTTATTCCCTGATATACTATGGAAAACATCCCACTTATCATTGCCTGAGAAGCAATAACTGTGGCGAGCAAGCTTAAAACTAAAAATGGCACATAAAAAGAATGAAGAACATTTAATGCAAGTTCAAATAAAATATTTTTAACCTGAGGATTACTTAAAATAAAGGCACCTTGACCAAAATAGTTTATAATTAAACTAAAAAAAACCATTGTCCATGCTTTTCTTATGGGTTTTGACCCAAGATGCCCCATATCTGCATACATTGCCTCAGCACCTGTTGTACAGAGAATAACTTCTCCAAGGGTCAGATATCCTTTCCATCCATTATGCAGCAAAAAATCTACTGCATAGTATGGGTTTACTGCTTTAAGAACTACTGGATTTGATAAAATTGAAATCATACCTAAAACAAAAAGTGATACAAACCATATAAACATTATAGGACCAAAAGTGAAAGCAACTTTCTCAGTTCCATTTTTCTGAAAAATAAATAAAACAACAGCAATTACAATAGCAACTAAGACTATGGTAGTTTGTGAAATTCCTTCAAATCCATGAATAAATGATAACCCTTCAACAGCACTTAAAATACTTATTGCTGGAGTTATAACACCATCTCCCATTAAAAATGAAACTCCAACAAAAGCTAGAAGTGCAACAAGAGATTTTGCTTTATTAGACTTTGCAAGAGACTTGAATATCTCAGAAAGAACTATTGTTCCACCCTCTCCTCTTATACTCAGGCTCATTGCAAGCACATTGTATTGAAGAGTTGGCAGAATAATTAAAGTCCAGAAAACAAGACTTAAAACACCAAGAACATTTTCACTGGTAGGTTCAAGAATTAAAAAAGCTACAGTTAATGTATAGATAGGACTTGTTCCGATGTCTCCAAAAACAAGCCCGAGTGCTTTAATTATTCCTGTCATAAGCTGATAAATATATCATTTTTTATTATTAATTAGCAAAACTCTCTGAACTGCTGATAAATAATCATTTTTTCTAAAACAACTCTTTAATTCATTATAAAAAGCTTTAAAAAATTATTTTGGATTTATAATTTGTTACTTTTTTACACATTTTCTTGTTACCTTAAGTAATATGTATAAGATTTCACTGAATCTCATTACCGTAATTAGACACATTGTAATTATGGTATATATTTTGCTTTCTCTAAAAGCATGGTAAAAATCATAGAAGACATAATTGAGTTTTTTAAATCCATTCCGCCATTTGAGTTTTTAGCCAATGAAGTTATAAATTCCATAGCTGTAAAAACATCTATGGAATTTTACCCTAAAAACACGCATATCCTTCTTCAGGACAGTCTTCCAAGTGAGTTTCTTTATATTATAAAAAAAGGCGGAGTTAAAGTTTACAGAAGAGTAAACAATGAGGAAGTTATAATTGATTACAGAAGCGAAGGAGATTCTTTTGGATTTGTCTCTTTGATAAGCGGAGATAAATCAAGAGCAAATGTCGTAGCTATAGATGACACAATCTGTTATCTCATCTCAAAAGAAACAGTATTAACTCTTATGAACAGCTATCCAGAGATCAGAGACTTTTATTTAAAATCTTTTATGAATATATATCTTGATAAAAGATATATGGAAGAATCAGTTAAAAAGACTCTCACAGGCTCTGTTGATAAAATTCTTTTTACTACAACAGTAGAAGAAATCGGTTCTAAAAATGTTATTTCAATCCCTGAACATACCTCTATAAAAGAAGCAGCAACAATTATGTGCGAGAATGGAATAAGTTCTCTTATTGTCTTAAATTCTGAAGGTATTCCTGCTGGAATAATAACTGATAAAGATTTACGTCGAAAAGTTGTTGCAGCGGCAATGGATGTTAATGAACCAGTTAAAAATATTATGAGTTTTCCGATAATTAAAATTGACGCAAAAGATTATTGTTTTGAAGCCATTGTTAGGATGCTTAAATATAATATTCATCATCTTCTTGTAATAAAAAATGGGCAGATTGATGGAGTTATTACAAACCATGATATTATGATGCTTCAGGGCTTTTCACCAGTAACAATAGTAAGAGATATAGAGATACAGCAGAGCATTGATGGACTTATTAACGCATCCAAACAGATGACTAATATTGTTGGAAATCTACTTCACCAAGGTGCAAAGGCAAGCAATATTACAAGAATTATCACAGAGATTAATGACAGAATAGTTAGAAAAATCATTCAGTTTGCAGAGCGTGAGTTTGGACTTCCACCTGTTCCATACTGCTGGATTGCTCTTGGTTCAGAGGGAAGAAAAGAGCAAACCTTTAAAACTGATCAGGACAATGCATTAATATACGCTGATCCAGCATCGGAGCAAGAAGAATCAATAAAAAAATATTTTCTCGAATTTACAAATTACATTAAAGATAATCTCCTTAAATGTGGATTTCCACCATGTCCAGGAGATATTATGGCAAGTAACCCCAGATGGTGTCAGCCACTTAAAATGTGGAAAAAATATTTTTCACAATGGGTTTATGCTCCTAAGGGTGAATCTATAACTTTTTCAGCTATTTTTTTTGATTTTAGAGGTATTTATGGTGATCTATCACTTGAAGAGTCGTTAAGAGAATATCTTTTAACTATTATTAAAGACCAGAAAATCTTTCTTGGTTATCTTGCGAATCTTGCAGTGAAAAATCGTCCTCCACTTGGTTTCTTTAAAACATTTGTTGTTGAAAAAAGCGGTGAACATAAAGACAAGCTAAACTTAAAAATTAAAGGAATTGCGCCTATTATTGATATTGTGAGACTTTTCAGTCTGGAAAAAGGAGTACGAGAAACTTCAACTTTAGAAAGAATAGAGACACTTAAACATAAGCATGCTTTAGCAAAAGAATATGGAGAAGAACTTATTTATGCATTTGAGTTTTTGATGTTTCTTAGAATGAAACACCAGTATGAACAGGTAATTCAGGGAATGATGCCAGATAATTTTATAAATCCAGAAACTTTGAGTAATCTTGAAAAGAAACTGCTTAAAGATACCTTTCATCTTATATCAAAATTGCAGGATATTTTGATTGAAAGATATAAATTAATGATTATTTAACAAATGTTTTCAATATTTAAGAAACAAAAAATCAATAAATTTAAAGGATTATCAATTAATGAAACGGAATTTGTTGTTGTTGATACAGAACTAACAGGACTTCATGAAACAAAGGACACTATAATTTCTGTAGGATGTATAAAAATGAAAGGGAAAACAATAAAAATGGGAGAAATATTTTACAGAACAGTAAAACCAGAAAGTTTTTTAAAGAAAGACAGCATAATGATTCATGAGATTACCCCAACAGAACTTGAAAGCTGCCCTGACATTAAGCCAGTCCTCAGAGAGTACCTTTCATTTGTAAAAGATTTAATAGTAGTAGGATTTTGTGTATCAATTGATATTGTTTTTTTAAAAAAAGCCATTAATAAACATATCAATCAAATATACGAACCCATAGCGTTAGATACATTCGTTATCTATAGATGGCTTATTCAAAAAGGTTTATTACCTGAAAAATTTATTCAAAATAATTCTTTGCAAAGTGTTGCTTTATCACTTGGAGTTGAACCAAAAGAGTTACATGACGCACTTGCTGATGCATTTATAACTGCTCAAATATTTCAACGACTTATAAGTTTTCTTAGCGAACTAAATATTTACACTGTTCAAGAAATGCTGAACATAGGAAGTCCTGATATATCCGGATATATGGGAATTGCAAAAAAAGAAGTATATCAATTTTAAGGAGGGTATCACCATGGAAGAAGAAATTTTAAATTCAAAAGAATTTAAAAATCTTGTAAAAAGCAAAAACTTTATTTCTTTAATTCTAACTGTGCTTGAGTTAATTGTATATTTTGGGTTCATATTACTCATAGCTTATAACAGGGAGTTTCTAAATCAAAAAATTTATGGTCCTGTGACTGTTGGTATTCCACTGGGAATAGGTGTAATTGTTCTGTCATGGATTTTTACAGGAATTTATATTTTCTGGTCAAATAAAAAGTACGACCAGAAAATATCAGCACTTAAAGAAAAATTAGGAGGTCAATTATGACAACCACTGTTTTAGGGCAACCAACATTAACAGGTGTTTTTTTCTTTCTTTTATTTATATCCATAACTCTTTATATTACTTACCGGGCAGCTAAAAGAACAAGAACAACTACTGAGTTTTATGCTGCTGGAAGAAGTATAACCGGACTTCAGAATGGACTAGCTCTGGCTGGAGACTATATGTCTGCCGCAAGCTTCCTTGGCATAGCAGGATTAGTTTCCTTAAAAGGTTATGATGGTTTGATTTATGCAGTTGGCTGGCTTGTAGGATGGCCAATAGTAATGTTTCTAATTGCTGAACCGCTCAGAAATCTGGGTAAATATACATTTGCAGACGTTGTTGCCTACAGATTAAAACGTAGACCTATTAGAACAGCAGCTGCAACAGGAGCATTGATTACAGTACTTTTTTATCTTATTGCCCAGATGGTCGGTGCTGGTTCGTTAATAAAGCTCATGTTTGGACTTCCTTATGAACTGGCAATAATAATTGTAGGAAGTCTCATGATAGCCTATGTTCTTTTTGGTGGAATGCTTGCAACAACATGGGTTCAGATAATTAAAGCCTGTTTGCTTCTGGCTGGAGCCACTCTTTTAGTGTTTCTCACACTTTATAAATTTGGGTTTAATTACGTTGAGCTATTCTCAGTTGTAACTCAGCAATATGGTGAAAAATTTATTCAACCCGGCGGTTTAGTAACAAATCCGCTTGATGCCATATCTCTTGGAATAGCTTTAATGCTTGGAACAGCTGGATTACCGCATATTCTTATGAGATTTTACACCGTGCCTGATGCAAAGGAAGCGAGAAAATCAGTATTTTATGCAACAGGATTCATCGGATACTTTTACATACTTACATTCACTATTGGATTTGGAGCTGCAGCACTTGTCGGTAAGCAGATTATAACTAAAATTGACAACGGTGGAAATATGGCTGCTCCTCTATTAGCAGAAGCACTCGGTGGAGAGGTCTTTCTTGGTTTCTTAGCCGCTGTTTCATTTGCAACAATTCTTGCTGTAGTAGCAGGACTTACTCTCGCTGGAGCATCCGCTGTTTCTCATGATATTTATGCTGGAGTGGTGAAAAGAGAAAAAGCAAATGAAAAACAGGAAGTAAAGGCTGCTAAAATTGCAACACTATGTCTTGGTGTGCTGTCCATGATACTTGGAATAGTTTTTAAGGGACAGAATGTTGCCTTTATGGTGGGTCTTGCTTTCGCTGTTGCTGCATCTGCAAACTTTCCTGCTCTGTTAATGTCTATATTCTGGAAAAAATTCACAACTCAGGGAGCTGTATGGAGTATCTATACAGGACTTGTACTCAGTGTCATGCTAATCATTTTAAGTCCTACTGTATGGGTTGATATTTTTAAAAATTCTCATCCAGTATTTCCTCTTAAGAATCCAGCTATAATTTCCTTCTTTGCTTCTTTTGCTATTGGTATAGTTGTATCTTTATTTACTCAGGAGAAAGAAGCTGAAGCAAAGTATGAATCCGAAAAAATAAGATCTTATATTGGAGTCGGAGCAGAATAAATGTTAAAATTAATACAAAAAAGGAGGTTAAACTATGACTCAAGGTATGGATGTATTACTTAAAGAAGAGAGGGTTTTTCTTCCACCAAAAGAGCTTTCAGAGAAAGCTTATATTAAAAGTATGGCTGAATATGAAGCGCTCTACAAACGCTCTGTTGAAGATCCAGAGGGTTTCTGGGCAGAAATAGCAGAACAGAATATTACATGGTATAAAAAATGGGATAAAGTTTTAGATTATAACTTTGAAACACCTTATATAAACTGGTTTAAAAATGCTAAATTGAACGCTTCCTATAACTGTCTTGACCGCAATCTCGACTCATTAAGAAATAAAGCAGCCATTATCTGGGAAGCTGACGATGGAGAAGTAAAAACATACACTTACTGGCAGCTATACAGAGAAGTTAATAAATTTGCAAATGTGCTAAAAAAACTCGGGATTAAAAAAGGGGACAGAGTTTCAATCTATCTTCCAATGATTCCAGAGCTTCCAATTGCAATGCTTGCCTGTGCAAGAATTGGGGCAATTCACAGTGTTGTATTCGCAGGATTTTCAGCTCAATCACTAAGAGAAAGAATAAATGACTGCGGTGCAAAACTTCTCATTACAGCAAATCAAGGATTAAGAGGTGGAAGAATTGTCCAATTGAAATCAAACACTGATCAAGCAATTGAAGGAACTTCTACAATTGAAAAAGTTATTGTTGTAAAAAGAACTGCCAATTTTGTGGATATGGACCCTGAAAGAGACTACTGGTGGCATGACCTTATGAATGATTCTGATATTGAAACCTACTGTGAACCCGAACAAATGGATGCTGAAGACCCTTTATTTATACTTTATACGTCTGGGTCAACAGGAAAACCAAAAGGTGTTCTTCACACAACCGGTGGATACATGGTTTATACAAATATTACATTTAAACTTGCATTTGACTATAAACCAGAGGAAACATTTTTTTGCACCGCTGATATTGGCTGGGTAACAGGGCATAGTTATATTGTTTATGGACCTTTAAGTGCTGGTGCAACCTCATTAATGTTTGAAGGGGTTCCAACCTATCCAAACCCTGGAAGATTCTGGGAAATTGTAGAAAAACATCGAGTTAATATTTTTTATACTGCACCCACTGCCATTAGAGCATTGATGAGAGAAGGAGAAAAATGGCCATATCAATATGACCTTTCAAGTTTAAGAATTCTTGGCACAGTTGGTGAACCAATAAATCCTGAAGCATGGATGTGGTATTACAAGCATATAGGTAAAGAGCGTTGCCCTATTGTAGACACCTGGTGGCAGACAGAAACCGGCGGATTTATGATTACACCTCTGCCTGGTGCAACACCATTAAAACCAGGTTCAGCAACAAAACCATTTTTTGGTATAGTTCCAAGAGTACTTAAAGAGGATGGTTCTCCTGCTGGAGTTAATGAAGGTGGATATCTTGTCATAGAAAAACCATGGCCTGGAATGCTCAGAGGAACATGGGGAGACCCTGAAAACAAAAGAATTAAAGAAGTATATTTCTCTCGTTTTCCCGGCAAATACTTTACAGGTGATGGAGCAAGAGTCGACGAAGATGGTGATTACTGGTTAATGGGAAGAATTGATGATGTTATAAATGTATCCGGCCATAGAATTGGCACAGCAGAGGTTGAGTCAGCTTTAGTTGCCCATCCAGCGGTAGCTGAAGCTGCAGTAGTAGGATTTCCACATGAAATAAAAGGTGAAGGGATCTATGTTTATGTAGTGTTAAAAGAAGGATACGAACCATCAAGAGATTTAGAAAAATTATTAATTTCTCATATAAGACAGATGATAGGTCCTATTGCCACACCAGATAAAATTCAATTTGCAGGCGGGCTTCCAAAAACAAGAAGTGGCAAGATAATGAGAAGGATATTAAGAAAGATTGCCTCGGGTGCGTTGGAGGAACTTGGAGATACATCAACTCTTGCAGATCCTTCAGTTATTGAAGAACTTATTTCTGACAGAAAATAAAATTTCAAACATGGCGAGGTGACTTGCTTCACCTCGCCATTCTCATTAAATATCGATAGTATTACATCGTCTATAAAGGCATACCCGTGTATATTTTCTGCAGCATTTGAACACCTATATTATCAATCTTAATCATATAATTTTTGTGCAAATTAATAACATTTAACTGATATATATTCCAAATGTTAATTTTTAATACGTAAAAAAAGTTGACAATTTTACAAAGTTTTACTTATTTTATATAAAGTTTTAAAAATAACCTTAAATCAGGGGGATTAATATGCCTAAACAAACTGTTAAGAAAGAAAGTTCTCTTTATAGAAAATTTCTTATAATATTCGGTTTATCTATTATTCTATCAACAATTGTTCTTTTAGCAGGAATGATTATTACAGGGTATGATATTTATGGTGATGAATTTATTCTAAAAAAAATAGGAGTTATAAATACTATTATAAAATTTGGACCTGTTCTCGGAGTGTTTGCTCTTGTTTTAATTGTAATTTCTGTAGCTAACGTATTTTGGTTTAAAAAACATATAATATTGCCTATATCTGTTATTACAGAAGCTATTGAAGAAATAAGCAGGGGTAATTATGAAAAACAGGTTCAATTAAGAACAGGTGATGAATTTGAAAAAATTGCCAATGCATTTAATCAAATGATCAATAAATTTTCTACAATTATTCAGACAGAAGAAGAAAAGAAGGAAATGCAAAATAATATCATAAAATTCTTACAGATTATGACTTCAGCATCTGAAGGAGACCTCACACAGAGAGCAATGGTTACTCCAGATGCATTTGGTTCTCTAGCAGATGCTTTTAACCTCATGACAGATGGATTGAGTGAACTTGTTAAAGAAGCTAAAAATTCAGCAGATGATATAGGAGAGAAAAGCAGAATTCTTCATGAAATAATTCAAAAGCTTCAAAATGGTGCGCAGATACAACGACAGGAAATTGAAAGAATAGCATCACTCATTGAGGAAGCTTCAAGTATTGCAACTCAAACAAGCGAAAAAACCATTGTTGCCACTGATGTCTCAAAGGAAGCCCTGGATTCAATACTTAAAGGTCATGAAATTGTTACAGAAACAATTAATAGTATGCAGTTAATCAGAACAGCTGTGCAGGGAATAAACAGAAGAATGAAACTTCTTTCAGAAAGACTAATGGAAATAGGAACTATTTCAACTATAATCAGCGAAATTGCAAACAGAACAAATCTTCTTGCGTTGAATGCATCAATTGAAGCAGCAAGAGCCGGAGAAGAAGGAAAAGGGTTTGTCGTTATTGCAGAAGAAATCAGGACCCTCTCTGAAAGAACAGCTAAATCATCGAAAAATATTGCAGATATTATAACTGCAATTCAGGAAGAAGCAACTTCAGTTACAAAAAATCTAGAAGAAGAAACAAACTATGTAGAAATGGGAACAAATATAGTTACACAGACAACAGCAATATTTGAACAAATTGATTCAATCATAAAAAAGACCAGCCAGATTATAACTGAAATTAATGCTATAGCTCAAAAACAAAAAGAAATAACAGACAGCGAAGTTAATTCCGCTCAAAGAGTTAAGGAAGTTACAGATAATATATCTGAAATAACTGTTGAGCTTACAGATATCTCTCAATCACTTTCAAATACGTCTAAAGAACTTATTGATGTAACAGGAAGATTTAAGGTTTAATAGACATTAGTTTCGAGTTCAAATTTTGAAAGAATTTGGGATATCGTGCCTTCATCAAAAGGCTTAACAATAAATCCATCAGCACCGAGAGCTAATGCTTTTTCTTCATGCTTTTTTGTGCCTCGCGAAGTGAGCACAATTATAGGTACATCTTTAAATCTTGCATCTTTTCTTACTCTACTGATTAGTTCATATCCATGCATTACAGGCATTTCAAGGTCTGTTATCAATAAATCAATATTTTTATTTTCCATTAATTTAAGAGCTTCAGAGCCATCTTTGGCAACATATACTTTCAATTTTTTTGCTTCTAAAATATTTTGCAAAGCTTTTCTTACACTAATAGAATCATCTACCACAAGAACAGCACCTAAGTGTAAATACTGCTCTTGAATGGGTTGGTATTGGGCTGTAACTACAATATCTTCTTCGAATATTTTTAAAGGATCTACTACGTATCTGGGAATACCTCTACCTGATATAAAATAACCTGTATATTGAGTTAAACCTTCAAGAAATTTCCCAAAATTATTAACTGTTGCTTCCTCGTATCCTAATATATCATCCACAACCAGACCTTTTCTGGTTCCTGAAAAATTCAATAAAATTATATAACCCTTTTCAAGAGCTTTACTGTTTAAAGACAATGAAAATTCTGAAAAGAGTTTAACAGGGATATTTCTATTCTTATAATTAATATTTCGTTCTTCCATAACTTGTGGGAAATCTTCAATGGTTAAAATTTCATCAATATAATTGATAGGAATAGCAAAATCTAAGTCAGATGATCTGAACACAAGGAGATTGTTTACAGTTAATGATTGAGGAATTTTTATTGTAAATGTTGTTTCTTTATTCAGTTCTGAAGAAACTTCTATTGTACCTTTAAGTTTTAAAATTGTAGTTTTAACAATATTAAGTCCCATGCCCCTTCCACTCTGAAGGTCTATTTCATCTGAAGTTGAAAAACCCGAAGCAAATATATAAGACAAAATCTCGTCCTCTGGAAGGATAGAAGCATCTTTAGAAGAAATCAATCCTCTAACAATAGCAGTTTCTTTTACCTTTTCAATATCTATGCCTCTACCATCATCCTTAATATTAATAACTACATAGTTACCTTCTTTTTTAAGATTAATAGCTATATTACCTATTGGTTGTTTGCCTTTTCTAACTCTTTCTTCAGGAAATTCAATTCCATGTTTAATAGCATTACGAAGAATATGAAGAATTGGTTCATATAATGATTCAAAAACCGGCTTATCAATTTTTATTTCTGCTCCTTTAATTTCTATTTCAATATTTTTACCAATATCTTTCGCCGTATCCTTGATCGCTTCACATATTCTATGTAAAAGTTTTCCAATTGGTATCATTCTTATTTCAAGCAGACTGTCTTTCAAAAAACTAATCTCTCTTCCAAGAGACTTAAAGTTATAAGAAAGATTTTCAGAGAAAACAAGTAAAGAATTTATTCCATCTGTTATATCATTTGTTATTTCCTGAATTTTTCTTAAAAAAATATGATATTCATCATATCGATCAAATTCTAAGTCACTAAAATCAGTAAAGAAAATATCTGTTATTTTTTGTCCACTATCCTGTTGAGCCAACCAGTATCTATCAGAAAAATCAGCAATTTCTTTTAAAAGCCTTCTACTACTTTGTGAAATTTCTTCAACAATATTTAATAATTCTCGTTCTCTGTCTGTTATTGTATTTTTCTGGACAAGAACTTCGCCCAATGAAGTAAATATATGTTCAATTAGTCCAAGTTCAACCCTTACAGTATTGGTTATTGGCAAAACTTCAAAAGTTGTAGGTTCGTATTGTTTTACAGGCATCTCTTTGCTTGATAGAATATCATCAATTAATTCTATCAACTCTTGATCAATATTGCTTTTTTCTTCGCCTGTTTCATGTACTTCGTTTACAAGAGTAACAATTAAATTAATAATTTTTTTAATATGAGAAATTAAAGAGTTGTCAAAATTGAGTTCTTGGTTCAATAAAGCTTCGAAAAGGTCTTCAAGTTTATGAGATAATTCTGCAATTTTATCAAATTTAACTATAGATGCAGAACCCTTTAAAGTATGAGTTACCCTGAAAAGAGCTTCAATTGCCTCTTTATCGTATCCATTTTTTTCAAGTTCTTCAATCGCTTCGATTAGTGTATTAACACATTCATCAGCTTCTAAAAGAAAATATTTTATAAGCTCGGATTTATTGATCATTCCTATTTTCTGAATTTTTTTGAGAATTAACTTTCAATCGTTCAAATAACTGTTCAGGATCAATAAAATCTTCAACGACTATATCAGATTCAAAACTAACAAAAAATGGCGCAATATCAGATAAAATTCCTATTTGTTCATTTTTTACATCAATAACCAGTAATTTTTTATCAGAGTAATTTAATCTTTCAATATTATAAACTTTAGCTAAATCTATCGCAGGAATAATTTTACCTCTTACAGGTAAGGCACCGACTATATATTCAGGAGCTCCAGGAATTGGAAATATTCTAGTTATATCCAGGACCTGAACCACACTTTCCCTTGGGATAAGAAATTCTCTTTCTCCTATACCAAAAACACAGTAAAATTTTTCTGATTGTTTTATTTCTTCAGACATTTTTTTATAGCAACCAATAGATCTATTGGTTCAAAAGGTTTTATAATATACTCATCAGCACCCTGCATCTTACCCCAGAATTTATCAGCATCCTCACTTTTAGATGTTACAAGAATTACAGGTATATCTTTTGTCTCATCATTTTTCTTGATTTCTCTGCAAATCTGAAATCCATTTTTTTTGGGCATAACCACATCTAAAATTACGAGATCAAATTTTTCCTGCTTGAGTAAATTCTCTGCTTCTTCACCATCTTTTGCAAAAACTAGATTGTATTCCTTGTCTGAAAGAATGGATTCAATATATTTTGCATCTACATTAGAATCTTCAGCAATAAGGATCTTAACCATTTTCCTCTCCTCTCTATATAATTTTCATTATATCATTTTAATACTTTTTAAAAAAACTCTAAAGGATTATATTTCGTTCTATTCAAAATACAACTATCAGAAAACTGTTTTGATTCAAAAATAAAAGTACCATTTTTAGATTTTATTAAAGCAGATATCGCTTCACTGGTTATATTTTTTATTTCATCTTGAGGAAATTCATTGAGCAATTTAAACCCGAGTTTTCGTTTTTGTAAATCTGATATTCCATAGATAATCTGACCATCTACAAATAGAAATTCATAAACTATTCCCGTATCATGCACTCCGAAAAGACCTGTTAATTTATGTGAATTTATTAAAGCAAAAATTTCAGAAAGCTTAAATAATTTTAAATTTCCTGAAAGAACTAGAGATGGATCTTTTATTAAACCATATTTTTTCAAGATTTTTTCAACTGAAGCATCAAATGCGGAGATAAATCTTTCTGAGAACATATTAAGCTTGTTTTCAATTAATTTTTCTATTTCAGTTATATCATAAAATGATTTAACCACATCCTGTTTTGGTTCAGACACAACATCTTTAACATTTTCATGTAATGTTGGAATTTCTTCATCAAACTGTATAGAAGAAGTTTCTTCTATTTGTGATTGTAAGTCTTTAACATCTTCTATTTCATGTATTTTAGAAATTTCCGTGTCTTCAGAGATTTGTAACTCTGATTGCTCGGGCATTTCTATGCTATCTTTTATTTCTTGAGCTTTCAACTCACCTGTTAACTCTTCAGATACCTCTTCATTCAATTGAATTTCTTCAGGAATCTCTTGATCTGAAATTTGCAAAGATTCACCGTCTTCTAAAGATAAGATTTCTTCAACTTCAGAGCTATTCAAAGAAGAATCAATTTCTTCAAGTTCTTTTATCTCTTCTTCTTGCATTACATAACTCTCAGGAATTTTATGCAATGTTGATTTAACTTTCTCTACAAGATCTTCGGATTTAAAAGGTTTTATAAAGTAGTCTAAAACTTTATATTTTTCAATAAATGTCTGCCCTACTGTTTCACCTTTTCCTGTAATTAAAATAATTGGAACATCTTTAAGAGTTTCATGATCTCTTATAAGCTTACATAATTGAGAACCTGTCATTTTAGGCATTATAAAATCTACTAAGATAAGATCAGGTTTAACAGTTTCTGCAATTTTTAACCCTTCTTCTCCATTATTTGCTGTATAAACCTCGTATCCAGCTTCCTGTAAAGAAATTTCAGCTAATTTTCTTACAAGAGGGCTGTCATCTACTACTAAAATTTTTCCCTCTCCCATTTCTTACTCCTTATTCAAGAAGTTTTTTCATTGTAATACGCATCCTTTCAATCGCTTTGGCAAGTACGGCAATTTCTCCTCTGGCATTCTTAATTTCAATCTTTTGAGCTGTTTTACCCATTGATATTTCATCTGCAGTTTTCGTAAGTGTCACTATTGGATTTATAACATATTTATTCATGAAATAGCCGATAACAACAGCAATCAGCACCAGCATGAGTGCATACACAAACACATTTATACCAAGAATGGTGAAAATTCTTGCAGGAGTAAGAATTCTCTCTTTAATAATATACATAAAACCAACAGTTTTACCGGAGAAATCTTTAAAAGGAGTATAAACAACAGCATAGTCTTTTCCAAATTTAGAAACATACTCTATATAATACTTTTCTTTAGACTGTGCAGCTTCTTTTAAAGCCGATTCAGAAATAAATAATTTCGGATCTTTAGCAGTAAAATAAATAGGAACAAATTCACCAAAACGTTCCTTTATATCTTGCAGTCCAGGCCATTTTTGTAGTGGCTGTTGGTATAGAACAACTCCTAAATCTGCATTTATAGCTTTTTTAATCTGTTCAAATTCTGTTTTTAATCCTCCACCAAAATCAACACTTCCAACATAATTATCTTTATAAAATACAGGTTCTACACCTCTTAATCCAACTCCGCCAACCCCGAGCTCAAGTCCTCTTACACCTTTTTTAGTTTTTTCTACTTGAAGCACCGTTTCACGAAATGTTGAAAGGTCATCTCCAAAACGAGCAAGGTCATGAAGCCTAACAAGAGAGGTTGCAGGAGGTATTTGGAGATGAAATTGAGCAAGTCCAAAATTTTCATGTAAATAATTGAAAGTCGGAAGCAATTTATCTATTAAACGATTCCTATCTTTTTTGCTGAGAGTTTCCTGAATATCTGGCATATTAGCAACCAACGCAGCCATCTGTTGATAATGAATTCCCGCGGTCTCAATAAAAAATTGAGCTGTGTTAATAGATGATTCAATACTCTGCGCTTCCTCCTTTTGTAAAATATTTATCTGACTTAGGTAGTTGAAAACAACCAATATGCTCATACCTATAATTAAAATTGCCAAAAGAGGCAAAGCTATTCCTGTTTTTAATCCAAGTTCTATTTTCATCTATATACCTCCAGTAATTTATTTGCTTCAATTAAAAACTCTCGCCTTCCGGAAGAGTCTTCTATTTCATCTTTTAACATATCAATCAGTTTCAGAAAATCCTCCTTTGAAGGAGGAGAAGAAGGCATCCATTTTTCCTGAATTGTTTTTTCTATAAGTTTACCCCCTATAGGACCAATTTGTTTAATTAAAGCTATTTTTAGTCCTTCTTTTACTTTTCCAAAATCCGCTGAAGGAGACATAGCTTCAGTTATATTAATAAATTTATTCATATCGCGTAGCATTTCAATAATTTTTTCAGTTGAAGGGATATCATCACTCGTCATATCAACAGTAATCATGGGAATAAAGTTACATTGTTCGGTTTCTTTAGAAAGAAGTTCATTAATACACTGCGCACCTTTTTTAAATCCAAAAGATATATGATAAATATCTCCATTTTTGAAATAAAATTTTATAAGATTTTTCTCTGAGTTAAGAACTATTGAAAGAAATCCTGTACTTTTATTTTCGAATAAACTTTCAATGATATCAGCAAGATTTTTTTTCATAAATTTAATTAAAAAATTGCATAAATTTTTTTAAATTATCGTCAATTTTACCATTCAATATACCAGAAGCAGTAGCAATATACTTACATTTAGCTTTTTTAATTTCCTTTAAATTCTCTATTCTTATCCCTCCAATTGCAACAACTGGAATTTTAATTTTTTGACCGACCCAATATAACACATTAACACCTCGTGGTTCAAGAGCATCTTTTTTAGTTGTTGTATGAAAAACTGGCCCAAATCCGACATAGTCTGCTCCTCCTTTCTGAGCTTCAACAGCCTCCTGTAAATTGTGTGTCGATATTCCAATTATACCAGAAAAAATTTTTTTTGCAGCACAAAGAGGTAAATCCTCCTGACCAAGATGAACACCGTCAGATTTTGTAGCAATGGCTATATCTAAATAATCATTTATAATCAAAAGTGCTTTATATTTATATGTAATTTCTCTGAGTTGAAAAGCTTGTTTTACAATTTCTTTTCTTGGTAACTCCTTTTCCCTGTATTGAACCCATTTAATTCCTGATTTAAGGGCAATGTTTAGTTTTTCTGGAACATCCTTTGAAGAAATAATAAGACAGATAGAAGGAAGTTCAGGTTTTATCATTATTATTCATTACCTGAACAAAATCTGTAAAAAATTTGCCTTTTATAAAATCAGGATGCTCAAGTACTTTTAAGAAAAAAGGTACATTGGTTTGTATTCCTTTTATATCTATTTCTCTTAGAGCTCTCTTCATCCTGTCTATTGCTTCCTGTCGATTTGTTCCTGTAGCAATAACTTTAGCAACAAGAGAATCATAATAAGGCGACACTTTGCATCCCTGATAAAGATAGCTGTCCACTCTTATGCCAGGTCCGCCTGGAAGGTGTATGAACTCTATAATCCCTGGTGATGGAATAAATTTTTCAGGATCTTCTGCGTTAATTCTGCATTCGATTGCATGACTACGAAATTTAATTTGAGGCTGTTTAAAGGATAATAAATAACCCTTAGCAAGTTTGATCTGTTCTTTTATAATATCAATATCAGTAATCTCCTCAGTTACAGGATGCTCTACCTGGACTCTGGTGTTTATCTCTATAAAAAAAGGATTTAATTCATCATCAACAATGAACTCAAATGTGCCTATATTTCTAAATTTTAAAGCTTTTGCAGCTTTGACAGCGTATTCTCCGATTTTCTTTCTCAATTTTTCATTCAATACTGGAGAAGGTGCTTCCTCAATTAATTTTTGGTGTCTTCTCTGTACTGTACAGTCTCTTTCGCCAAGATGAATAATGTTACCCTGTTTATCAGCAAATATCTGCACTTCTATATGTCGTATTTTAGGAAAATATTTTTCAATATAAAGCTCTCCGTTACCAAATGCTGCAAGAGCTTCTCTCTGAGCCATGAAAAATGCCTGTTCTATATCTTTTTCCTCATTTACTATTCTCATGCCTCTTCCGCCACCACCTGCAGAGGCTTTAAATATTACAGGAAGTCCTATTTTTTTAACCACTTTAATACATGCCTCTTCTGAAGCTACAGGTCCATCACTGCCAGGCACTACAGGAATTCCTCTACGTTTAAGCATCTGTCTGGCTTTTGCCTTATCTCCTCCGATTCTTATGTTTTCAGGAGAAGGGCCAATGAATATAATTCCTGAGTTTATGCATGCTTCTGCGAATTGAGCATTTTCAGATAAAAATCCATATCCAGGATGAATTGCTTCAGCATCTGTAATATCTGCTGCAGATAGAATCGCTGTAATATTTAAATAGCTCTGAGCAGGATTAGCAGGGCCAATGCAGATAGCCTCATCTGCTAGTTTGACATGCAGAGAATCTCTATCAGCTTCTGAATAAACTGCAACAGATTTTATGCCTAGCTCTCTGCATGCACGAATAATTCTTACTGCAATTTCTCCTCTGTTTGCAATGAGAATCTTTTTGAATAACTCCATTATTAATCCACCTCAATAAGAAACAGAGGCTCACCGTACTCAACAGGTTGACCATTTTCAACTAAAATCTTTTTAACCACACCTGAAACATCACTTTCAATCTCATTCATTATTTTCATAGCTTCGATGATACATAAGACCTGTCCTTTTTCAACTCTAGTACCAATTTCTACAAAAGGAGGAGCATCAGGAGAGGGTGATCTATAAAAAGTTCCAACCAGTGGTGATGTGACTGTATGAAGTGTTTCTTCTTCTTTTTGAAGTTCCATAGCATAAGAAGGTTTCATAATTTCTTCTGATGGTTTAATAGTTTTTGCTATTTCAAGAGGACCATAAATATATCCTCTTTTTATTCTTATTCTAAAACCTTCTTTTTCAATATTCAGCTCTGTTACATCAGTGTCCTTGAGAAAAGATATAAGTTCTTTTATTTCTTCAAGTTCCATTATCTACTCCTTTACTTTTTCAATATATTCTCCGGTTCTTGTATCAATCTTTAACAGATCTCCTGTCTGAATATGGAAAGGAACCTTTACTGTGAGTCCTGTTTCAAGCCGGGCTGGTTTTGTCCCACCTGAAGCTGTGTCTCCTTTGAATGCCGGTTCTGTGTCAGCCACTCTGAGCTCTACAAACATTGGAGGTTCAATAACAAGAGGTTCTCCCTTGTAATAAATCATATCAACCATCATTTCTTCTTTAATATAGTATATGGCATCTCCAATAACCTGCCTGGGTATGGTGACCTGTTCATAGCTTTCCATATCCATGAAAACACAGGAGTCTCCCTGTGCATAAAGATACTGCATTTGCCTTTCTTCAAGTTCAGGCTTTTCAAATTTATCACCGGATGAAAAATTTTCTTCAAGAACTCTACCTGTTTTGAGATTTTTAATCTTTGTTCTGACTATTGGAGCTCTTTGTTGCATTTTTACATGTTGAAAATCAATAATCTCATACGGTTCTCCTTTGTATACAATTTTCAATCCCTTCTTAAACTCGGATGTTGAAACCATTTCCTGCCTCCTTCTCCTTATAAAATCTCAAAATCTTTTGGAAGATCTGTTAATATCTTCACTCTGTTTTCCTTTATAACAACCATATCTTCAATTCGCACTCCACCAGACTCTTCGATATAAACTCCTGGCTCTACAGTAAAAACCATTCCATTGTCAATTTTAACTTCAGATTCGCTACTTATCTTTGGCAGTTCATGAACATCAAGCCCCACACCATGTCCGGTAGCATGTCCAAAATTTTCCCCATAGCCTGCATCCTCTATCAGTCTTCTTGCTGATTCATCAATAGTTTTAGCCTCCACACCTGCACTGCAGCATTGTATTGCAGAAATATTTGCCTTTTTTACAATTTCATAAATATTTTTTTGCACCTCGGTTGCCTCTCCAATAATAAATGTTCTCGTCATATCCGAAAAATATCCATCGTAACCCGCACCCCAATCAATTATAACAAAATCTCCATTTTTAAGCACCCTATCTGATGCGTTCCAGTGAGGCATGGAAGAATTTTTGCCTGAGGCAACAATTACTGGAAAAGGTATGGATTCAGAGCCAAGCAGTCTCAACTCATTTTCAAGAGCTACTGCTATGGCTCTTTCTGAAACATTAGCTTTTATGCAATGTTTAATGTTTAAAAAAGCTCTCTCAGCAATATCCACAGCTTTCTTGATACTGTCTATCTCCTCTTGGTCTTTAACTGCTCTAACTGTCTCAACCTGTAATTTTTGAGGAATCAGCTCAATTTTCTGACGCTCAAGCATAGAGAAAATTTCATAACTGCATGTATCCTCAAAGGAAAGCCTCTGTATATTTTTCTCTTTTATAACACTCATCAGGGTATCTATCCATGATTTTTTGAACAACAGTATTTCTCCCGCTGCCTCTTTCTGAGCCTGCTTAAGATAACGAAAATCAACAAATAGATAGCAACCCTGTCCAGTTAATAAAGCAATGGCAAAACTACCTCTAAAGCCTGTAAGATATCTGATATTTTTAAGATTCGTTATTAAAAAGGCATCTGATGATGCAACAATTCTATCAAAAACTTTCTTAACCCTGTTTTCATATTTATTTGGCAAGTTTTAACTCCAGAATTTTAGACAAAATTATGCTGGCAATTTCATCTTTGGATAGGAGAGATGTTTGTTCTTCAAAAAAGTTATTTCTTTTTTTATAAATTAGCATTACTTCATTGGCATCAGACTCCATACCTCGGTCTTGTTGCATAATATCATTCAAAACAATCATATCAAGCCTTTTATCTTGAAATTTTAACTTAGCCCTGTCTACATTAAGTCCAGCCTCAGCAGCAAAGCCCACAGTAAATGGCCTTTCCTTCAGCATTGAAACCTTTTTCAGTATATCGGGACATAGCTTAAGTGGAATTGACTTTATTGAGTGTTTGTCTATTTTAGTTGCATAGGTTATCTCAGGTTCAAAATCAAGAGGAGCAGCTGCCATCAAAAGTATGCTTGCTCGGTTTATGTGTTTCATAACAGCTTCCAGCATTTCTTGAGTTGTCTGTATTGGAATAAAACTATCTACTTCAGGTGGCTGCAGATTTGATGGTCCACTGATGAGAGTTACCTTTGCACCTCTTCTTTTAGCAATTTTTGCCAGAGCATAACCCATTTTACCCGATGATTTATTTGTTATGTATCTGATAGGATCAAGATACTGTCTTGTAGGTCCTGCTGTAATAAGAACATGTTCTTCTTTTAAATCTTTTTCAGTTAATGAAGAAATGATTGCCTCAAAAATTTTATTTATTGAAACAAGCCTGCCAAGACCTTCCTCTCCACAGGCAAGCAATCCTCTTTCAGGTCCCATGAATTTCACCCCAAGACTGTTTAAATATTCAATACTTTTCTGTACCTGAGGTGACTCGTACATTCTCCAGTTCATTGCAGGAGCAATAATGACCGGGCCCCTGAAGGCAATCAGCGTTGTCGTAAGAAGGTCATCGGCAATACCAGAGGCATACTTATTAATCAGATTGGCTGTTGCCGGTACAACTGTAAAAATATCGCAGCTTTTTGCAAGCTCGATATGAGAAAGTGGTTCTTCAAACATATTCATTAATACCCTGTTGCCACTGATAATCTCAATGCTTAATGGAGTTACAAAATAAGATGCATTTTTAGTCATAACAGGATAAATTTCAGCACCAGCATCTTTTAAAAGCTTAATAAGTTCATATATTTTGTATGCTGCTATGCTTCCTGTTATACCCAGTATAACTTTTTTATTTTTTAACAGACTATTCACTCTATTGAATTTCTAATTTTATTCTTCCTGCTCACTAACAGGCTTTTCTGTATTGTCTGTAAATAGGTCTTCAAGCATTTTTTCAGCAGACTCTTTTCCATGAAGATATACTTTAAGGTCTTTTTCGAGTTCTGAAAGATCAGGAATTGCTTTTCTTTTATCTTCAAGAAGTTTTTTGACATCAATCTGGCTGATCTTTTCCTTAATTCTTTGAGCCTCTTCCCCAGTTATATATTCTATCTTGTTTGATAAAACCTCAAGAATCGCGGTGGTTGTAACTTTTTTTGCTTTTCTGTCGAGCTTTGATGGTGCACCCAAAGAAAGTTCAGCTGCTCTTTGAGCTGCAATAAGCGCCAGACGATATTTGCTATCAATCTTTGTTTTATCCAGCTCTACTGGTAAAGAAATAATATCCAGACTTTCTTCTTTTTTGTTCATTTTTACGCCCTCCTCATTTTTTAAAAATTTCATCTATTTTAGAGTTGTCTATTCTTTTTGTTTTCAACCTTTCAGCATGTATGATACAGAGCAAATTGCTTGATGCCTGCTCAATATTATCATTTATCACAACATAATCATAAAATTTATATTGCGAAATCTCCTGAGATGCTTTACTTAATCTAAGTTTTATGACATTGTTATCCTCATTCCTGTTAATAAGTCTCCTTTCAAGCTCATCCAGAGAAGGAGGCAGAATAAAAATTAAAACACTATCTGGATAGAGTTTTTTTATATTCTTTGCACCCTTTGTATCAATATCAAGCAATATATCATATCCATTACTGATTAAACTATTTATAGCTTTTTTTGAAGTTCCATAAAAATTTCCATATACCTCTGCCCATTCAACAAATTCATCAGTATCTATCATTTTTTTAAAAGTCTCTTTATCTATAAAGTAATAATTAATTCCATTTCTCTCTCCATTTCGTGGTTTTCTTGTTGTATGAGAAATACTCAATTTTAAATCCGGTAGTAGTTTCAATAATTTTTCGCATAACGTTGTCTTACCTGTCCCAGAGGGAGCAGATATAACAAAAATAATTCCTTTTTTATAAAGATCCATCTTCTCCTCTGCTTAATTCATTAATCCTCTGCAGAATAGTCTCAACCTGAAGAGCACTCAGTATTATATGATCACTGTCAGTAATTATAATTGAACGTGTTTTTCTTCCTTCAGTTACATCAATTAGTTTTCCCCTTTTTTTAGCCTCGTCTTTCATCCTTTTCATAGGAGACGAACCAGGATTCACAATAGCAACAATTCTTGACAGAGATACTATATTACCAAATCCGATATTTACCAGCATGGCTATTGAATATTCTGAATTTGTTCTTTAAGTCTTTCATTTTGAGTTTTTATATCAATAGCGATTGTTTTAACCTCGAAATTCTCTGTTTTTGCAAGTATTGTATTGGCTTCTCTGTGCATTTCTTGAATTAGAAAATCAAGCTTTTTCCCAACCACTCCACCTTGAAAAAGAATTTCTTTAAACTGGGTAATATGACTGCGTAATCTATCCACTTCCTCTTTTATATCAGTTCTCTGAGCGTATAAAATAATCTGTTCTAAAACTCGTTTTTCATCCAGGTTATTTTCAACTAAAAGTTCCTTTACCCGGTTTTGCAAATAGGTAATGTATTCATTAAAAATTACATCCACCTTGCTCTCTAAATTTAGTATGCCATTTTCGATACTTTCAGCAATTTTAGTTAGACTTTCCTTGATAATTTCGCCTTCTCTTATTCTCATCTGATAAACTCCATCGACAGCTTCAGATACTGCAAGCATCAGGGTATTGAGATCAGGTGCCTCCTCTTCATAAATAAAAAGTTCCCTGAAATTTGAAAACATTGAGATATCAATAGATCCAAGAATACTCAACTCCTTTTTCAGATCAATAAATGCTGAATATAACTGTTTCGCAAGATTTTTATTAAGATATAGTTTTCCTGTTCTTTCCTTGTGATTAATTGATATAACAACATCTATTTTACCTCTATGAAATTTTTCTCTTACTAGATTTCTTATCTCAACTTCATGTCTTGAGAGTATCTGTGGTAATTTTACATTTATTTCAAGAAATCTATGATTCAGAGATTTTGCCTCAACCCTGAATATTCCTTTTTCAGCAAATCCATAACCTGTAAGGCTTTCTATCAAGCGATTTCTCCTTTTATTCTAACAACCTTCTGTCTGGAGGTTCTACCCTTTGCTATTTCAAGCCTCGATTTAGGAATATGAAGCAGTTCAGAAAGCAGTTCAATAAGTTCTTTATTTGCAAGTCCATCATGAGGCTGTGCTCTGAGTTTTATTTGCAGAGTATCTTCTTCAATCCCTTCAACTCCAGGCATTTTTGAGCCTGTTTTAACCAGCACTTTTAGTTTATATCCATCTTTATCTTTCAAAAAAGGAATTCCCATTTTTTTCAACCAAAAATTATAGTATAAATTACCTGCAACCAAACTTACAACTGCTAAAAAAATACCTCCCAGCACATCACTAAAATAGTGATACCTGCAGTAAATTGTAGAAATTATTAGAAATAAAACAGGTACAAGGCTTATCCAGAAAAGTTTTCTTGAATACTTTAACATTAAAAATAAAATTACCAGAGAAATACCAACATGTCCGCTTGGAAATGCATCTCTTTTTATTCCTTCAAGATAGTTTAAAAAATCCCTGATAGTGTTAGCCAGAAATACACCATTAAGCTCCTGTTGAAACATCCCTGGCATGCTGTATCTGGGGCCAAGGGCAGGAAATATCATATAACCTATATAAGAAAGATAATAGCAAAAAATCACAATAAACAAAGCGCGGTAAAACACAATTTTTTGTCCCTTTTTTATAAGATAATATCCGAGAAGAAAAGGAAGAGCATAATAAAAACAGTATGAAATCTGCATTAATTCAGTAAGTAATGGACTGGCTATTTTTTCAAAAGCAACATATGGATAGAATCCTAAAATCGAATAATCAAGCTTGAGCAATTCTCTATCAATATCATCTGGATTTAACAGAGGAATAAGCTCTCCAACTGTATCAAAGGCAATGAGAACTGACAGAACAGGTAAACCAATGTCTCGTATAAAAGTTAAAAAAACATTCTTTTTAATGTTACAAATGCAAAACTGAAATAAAACTATAGAGGCATAAATGACCAGAAAATTAGAAATAGATGGTAGTTTATCTGAAAAAATGAGCAAAACAATGCACATAGCTGTAAAAAAAATAATATTCAATTGAAATGCTGGTTGAATTTTAAAAAATTTCATGATCATTACAGTTTGGATACTGCCCTCAGTATGGCTTTTTCCTTTTTTGAAAGTGTAACACCTTTTGCATGCTCAAAATAATATTCCTCACCATTAAGAATCTCAGAAAACAATGAAGAACTAACTGGCACACAGTTTTCCTTCCATGCCTCTTTTTCTATGTCCCTGTCTGAAGTTATTACAATCCAGAAAAGTTTTTCTGTTTTAAGAATTCTCTTTATCACATCATCAGCTTTTTCGGAAACTCCAGAATAAATTACCCTCACTCCTCCATAATACTCCACTGTTTCCATGCCAGGTCCTGTTTTATATCCGTCAAAAACTACAGTAATATCATGTCCTTTTTTCTTACGATAGTTTATCAGTGTTTCTATGAGCTCCTGCCTGGCTTTTTTCAAATCACGATGAAGAATTCCTATAAGATTGTATCCATCAATCAAAAGCCTGCTCATCTTTTATTTTAATGAATTTTACAAGAAGAGTTCATTTCCATCTTCCAAATCTCAATTTCCACACCATTAAAGCTGCTTCTCTAACAATTTTTCTATTCATCTTGGATGAACCACTGTTGCGTTCATAAAAAATTATTGGAATCTCTCCAATTCTGAATCCCTTCTTATATGCTCTGTAAACCATCTCAATCTGAAAGGCATATCCATTTGACCTGATTCTATCAAGCTCTATTGATTCAATTACACTTCTGTGATAACAGCGATATCCACTTGTGATATCTGTGAGAAAATTTAGCCCAAGTACAGTACCTGCATATTTATTTGCAAACTTGGAAAGAAGAAGTCTATGAAAATCCCATCCAACAACGCTTATTGTTCCTCGAGTATATCTTGACCCAATAACAAGAGCATAGCCTTCCTGAGCCTTTTTAATAAAATTCGGAATCTCTAAAGGATCATGACTTAAGTCAGCATCCATCTCAAAGATGTACTGATAACCTCTTTTTAATGCCCACTTAAATCCTGTAACATAGGCAGTACCAAGCCCGAGTTTCATTGGTCTGTGGATGAGATTTATTCTTTCTGATCTGTCCATCCATTGCTTTATTCTCTGAGATGTCCCATCTTCTGATGCATCATCTATGAATAAAATGTCAACATCATTGTTGAAAACTGAAGGAAGCAGTCTGTCAATGTTTTCTACTTCATTGTATGTTGGAATAATAATGACTGTCTTCATAACCTCAATTTTACACATAGAATTTTTCAAGCTTTTTAATAAATATATCCTGTTTACAGACAGGATGTCCCAATTATTCGGTCTTTTGAAGGATTCTGTCCTTCAGTCTTTCTTCAATCCATCATAAGTTTTTGTAAATTATAGCATTTAACAATAAAATTTATCCTGCCATAGCCTGTCGATTGAAAAATTTCAGTATATGGCAACATTAAAATAATCAGTAGTTATAGAATTAACCTTTCAATGGCAGATTTAACCATTGAAACATCTATATCTTCAAGACATTTAAAATCTAATCCCTCAACACATTCAAGAGCTTTAGGTGAATAATAAAAACACGGTGAACAGGAAAGCCCGGCTCTCACAACTCTGTGTTTTACTCCCCATGGCCTGACCCATACCGGATTTGTCGGGCCAAATATTGCAACCACAGGAGTTCCAACTGCTGCTGCAAGATGCATCAGTCCTGAATCATTTGATATAAAAGCATTCATCTGTTTGATTATTGAGGCCACCTGTCTCAATGCTCTATCCTGAATAAGAATTATATTTTTATATCTTGCATTATTGAGTATAAATTGATTTGATTCTTCCTCCTCTTTTGTACCAAAAACAAAAAAATCAATATCTGGAAAACTGTTTATAAGTTCTGAAAAGTTTTCCTTTGGCCATCTTCTATTTTTATGGTTCTTAAAGCTGCTTGTTCCGGTATGAACTCCGAGTTTTACCTCTCGCATAGATGACTTTTTTACAAATTCTCTTCCGGATTCAATTTCTCTGTCATCATGATAGAACAGCATTTGAGGTATATCAATGCTGTTAACTCCAAAAAACTTAAGAAGTTTAACATTTTCCTCAACATTATGAAGATTTTCATCTTCTTTTACTGTGTAGTTTTTAAGAAAATTGAGTTGTCTTAAGTCCATTTTAATGTATCTGTGTCCCATACGGTTTTTAGAACCGATAAACCAGGCAATAAGATTATACTGCCAGCGATTTGAAGGATAAAAATTAATTGAAGCTTCAAACCTCCCTCTCAAAGAGTTGATAAATTTAACTACTTCCAATTTTGATTTTTTCAGAAACGGGAAATAGATCAGGTCGTCAATAAATGGATTACCCTTTAAAACTTCATAATTACTCTGAAACATGCAGATATTAGTGATCTCGCATTTTATAGAATTCTTTAAAATCTTAATCGCCGGGGTTGTCATCAAGGTATCGCCAATTCCATATAAAGGAAGAATAACAACTTTCATAAACTGCTCATGCCATGTAGAGTCCTAAAATCCAGAGAGTGAAGAAAATTAAATAAGATGTTAAAGCAAGAGAAAGATATTTTTTATTAACAAAGCCTTTAAAAATTAAAAAAATAATCGAACTAATCCAACCAATAAGCGAAAAAATAACTATAATAGACCAGAATACTGATGGAGAACCATCATATTTGAGTATTTCCATATGATAGTTGTAAAGCCTTTGATAGTCCTTGTCTGAAAAATTGTTATACTTCCATTGAATCATCTGTTTTGCCCTGAGCTCGGCAATTAATGGATTCAGTTTTTCTATCTCATCTTCATATGGTATGAAAAAGCTTCTTACCTGATAAAGAGATGTTCTTAAAGTCTCATAACAGTACAGTTTCTGTTCTAAATCTTGAACATATTCACACTTCTCAAGAATTCCATTTACAGCGTTTTTATTATAGGGACTCATAGGGACATAAAAGAGTAAAACCCTTTCATAGTATCTTATTGCCTGAATTGAGTTATCTGTTTTCTGTGCTCTTTCGATAAAACTTTTTTGAGTGAGTAATGCTCTCATGCTCAATAAAAACACTATCAATAAAACAAGAATAATAATCTTTTTCATCTGTCTCCTTCAAGCAGATAAAACCTGTTTAAAGCATTGTAAGTTCTTATAGCTCTGTATTTATCAATATATTTCTGATTTTCATTGCCGATCTTTACGTTGATCTTAAGAGGCGCCATAAAGTCTCCATAGGTTATTGTCTGATCAAATGAAGTTTCCTCACCATGTAAAGGCTCAAGAGCTTTTGCAACAGCAATATATGCAAGTCCCGAAAAATCACAGAGCATGTTGGTATATCGCTCATCTGTTCCATGAGTAAGACAGTCTTCATAATTGAGAAATGATTCTATTTTTTTAATTCTTTCTTTAAAAAATTCGGCAAACTCCTTTTTATCCGAAGACCTCGCAATATATATAAAGTTATAAAAATATAGATGGCTGTCAACCACTCTGTAGAGTGGATGTTTTTCTGAAAGTGCAACTATTGAATAAAATCTTTTTTTATCCGTTAAATCCTTCAAATTTCCACCGAAGAACTCTGGTAAAATCCCTCTGTATAGTTTATAGGGTTTGCAGCCCTGAAGTGCCCATACCATTGTATTATAATTATCAAGAGTTATATGACAAATATCCTCTCTATATTTCCCAACAAGCTTGATATACCATGCCTGAAAGGCATGATTGTCCCCAAATGTCATATATATAGGACTTACTGGTAAAGATGAAAATAGTTCCTTTGTATAGGAATAAGGAACATAGTTCCATCTCTGATACTGGTCTGTAAGTCTGTGCATACCCATCAATAGAGGGAAAAAAAGAACAATAACCGGCACAACTTTTTTAAGTAGCTGTAAATTTAATCTTTCAAAAATGGTATACATTAAATACAGTCCTGAGCCAGCTACAATACAATAAATTGAAAAAGAAGGAATAAAATACTGATGCCCCACTACATACAGGATGTGAGAATCAAGCTTCGGAGTGGAAAAAGTCAGTTTTGCAAGAAAGATGGAGTAAACAAAAAATGATACAAAAATAAATGCAAAAAGCTTTTTTGATTTTTTAAAAAGCCAGATGAGTCCAAGAATAAAAAAAGGGATTGAAAAAAGAGTAAAATTTTTTTCTATAAGATAAAAATAGTTTTTAAAAGCATACATATAGCCATTAAAATCCACAAAACCATAAGATGTTGTCTCAATGGATGAGCTTGCTCCATAGCTTTTTCTTAAAAAAACATTGACAAAAGAATTCCAGTCTTTCACTGAAATCATACTGAACAAACTCTCTTTTATACCTCTCATATAAAGGTAAAGATTTACAGAAAAGCCTGCAAAAAAGAAGATAATACTCAAAAAGCAATTCTTTAAAAATTCTCTATAATAAAAAAGACTTAGAATAAACAAAGGCACTATCATCATAAATCCAGTATGATGACCTGAAAGCGTAAGCCCTAGAACAAAACTCGCAAGAAACTGCATTCTCCTGTCGTATCCATTTAAAACAGTATAAACACCAATGAACACCAACAGCAGAACAAAAAAAACATTCAATGTATAAAATTTTGCGACAATGCTCTGTCCAAAAAAGGAGTAAGAAAATGCAAGTAGAATAATTGAAGCAACTCCGGCCAGGTATCCCTCTCTTGTACTGCCTGAAAGTCTAAAAATAATTAAATAAACAATAAAAAGAGCAAGAATCGAGAAAAAAACTGAAACTATTTCAATTCTGATACCGATGTTACCTAATGGCAAAAAACTGAAAATCTTTCCCATCTGAACATAAAGAGGATAACCTGAAGGATGTGGAGTGCCCAGGCCATATGAGGCTGTAATCAGCTCCCCTCCATCACCTGTTGAAAAAACTGGTGGAAGAGAGAAAATATAAATAAAAATAATTAAGAAAAGGACAATAAACAAAATGTTCTTGCTTGAGCTTATCATTAAATAGCTATTTTATGAGTCTCAGATTTTACAAGAGCATATAAAAAGGGCAGGCAAAAAACCTGCCCTTTTTATATGTTAACTATTTAACCGTACATTTAAAACCATTTTCAGTAACCCAACACAGTGAAAAATATTCATCTACACCTACCAAAGAACCTGTAACGCCTCCTGAAACAATTGAACCTGTGGAGTCACAACTAATTTTATTCTGCCCATCCAATGCCACACTACCTCCCGGTGTAAGCAATGTCACAGGGTTAACTGAGCAGTTTTTTAAGCTTGCCTCCGGAATGTTAGTGCCTGTTGCTGAGCCTGGATTCTCAACACAGTATGCAACCGCATCCATCATACATGCCCTTGCAAGTGGCTCAGCATAAGATGACACCTTAGCTTTCTTCTGATATTTCATGTACTGAGGAATTGCGATTGATGCCAGGATTGCAATGATAGCAATAACAATCAATAGCTCAATAAGCGTGAAACCCTTTTGATCTCTTAAAATCTTCATAAAATCACCTCCTGAAAAATTTTTTTAATCTGCAATGCGGATTTTTAAATATAGTATAATTTAAAAATCTCCAATTTTTGTGAAAATTATGTGAATATTAACATAATCATCAAAAATTATCCATAGAAACTTCAGAGTTCAATGATTTTCTATTATTTCGACAGACTGGATATCACGTATGCAAGTGCAAATTTTTTGAGCAATCATCCAAGCATCATAGCTTTCCGTAACATCAAACCATACTATGTCTTTTTCTTTTCTAAACCATGTAAACTGCCTTTTTGCATAGGTCTTTGTTCGCTTCTTTATCAATCTTATCGCTTCATCAAGAGAGTAGAAATCCGCAAGATATCCTCCAATTTCTTTATATCCTATTGCCTGTAATGCCGGAAGAGGTAGATCTGTGGTTGCATTTTGTTTTATCAAATTTAAAACATTTCTTACTTCTTCAATCAATCCTGAATCAATCATCCTGTCAACTCTGTCTTCAATCATTCTGTAAAGTTCTTTACGATCTCTGGTAAGTCCGATTTTTATAAACTCATATGGAAGGGATCTGGTAAAATTCTTCTTAAACTCTGTTATTGTCTTTTTTTCTTTAAAAAACACCTCAAGTGATCTGATTATTCTTCTTAAATCAGCCTGATTAATTTTTTCTGCAGAAGCAGGGTCAAATTCCTTTAAGAGTTCATAAAGTGTTCCCGGTTTTTTTTTCTCTTCATCTACAAGTTTTTTTCTTAAGCTCCAGTCAGCATCAGGTCCTTCAAAAATTCCCTCTGTCATTGCACGTAGATAAAGCCCTGTTCCTCCCACAACTAAAGGAATTTTATTTTTTTTAAAAATTTTTTCTATTATTTTACTGGCCTGTTCAATATACTGACCTGTACTATAGTACTCCCACGGATTCACGATGTCTATCATGTGGTGAACAACTTCGCATCTCTGTTCCCGAGAAGGTTTTGCTGTACCGATATCCATATATCTGTAAATCTGCATTGAGTCAGAACTTATTATCTCGGTTCTCAGAAGCCTTGCAAGATTTATTGAAACTTCAGTTTTACCAACTCCGGTAGGTCCAAGAATAATGATAACTTTTTCCATAATTTATATTATAATTTAAAAAACATGGATCTAATTGCGCTAATAGGGTTAATTATAGGCATTGGAGCAATTGTTACCGGCAACATAGCTGAAGGCGGAACAACAGCCCACCTTGTTCAGGTGGCAGCAGCAATTATCGTGTTTGGTGGAACATTTGGCGCCACAATCTTGAGTTTTCCATTTAAGGATATAATTACAGCAATCCTTAGTTTAAAATTTATATTTTTTAACAGGAAAGTTAATTTTAATGATACCATAGAGACCATCCTTGATCTTCTGGTCATAGCCAGAAAGAAAGGACTTCTTGCTCTTCAGCAAGAATTCGATAGAATAGATGATCCATTTCTTAAAAGAGGACTTACTTATGTTATTGATGGGTTATCTCCAAGTATTATTAAGGATTCACTCTACCAGGAAATATACACTTACGAAGATATTATAAGGAGAGCTGCAAAAGTTTATGATTCAGCCGGTGGATATGCTCCAACAATTGGTATCATTGGAGCTATTTTAGGACTTATTCACGTTTTGAAAAATGTTGCTGATCCTTCCAAAATAGGTGCAGGCATAGCAACCGCTTTTGTAGCAACTATTTATGGAGTTGGTTCTGCAAATCTTATATTTATTCCAATGGCAAAAAGAATTATTAATAAACTCGAGAATGAAATTCTGCTGATGGAACTCATGGTTGAAGGCATCCTTGGTATAGAATCAGGTATGAATCCCTATTTTTTAAGAGCAAAGCTTGAGGCTTACATCACAGACAAGCAGAAGGAAAGAATATGAGGACAAGGAGAAGAAATAATAATCATAATGAAGAAGAAAACATTCATCGCTGGCTTATTTCATATTCGGATTTTTTAACACTTCTATTTACATTTTTTGTTGCTCTTTATGCTCTGTCAACTGTTGATATTAGCAAAGCTGAAAAAATGACAACTTCTTTAAGAAAAGTATTTAAGGTTATTGATGAACCTATACCTTTTGAAGAAGATCGAAATAAAGCAATTATTGAAGATTTACGCAAGCTCTTGAATGATATTTCAGGGATAAGCATAAAATCAGATGCGCGGGGTGTTGTGATAACCATGCCTGATTCATTGCTATTTGATTCAGGTTCAGCTTATCTTAGAGAAGGATCTCATGAAATACTAACACGACTTGCAGAAAAATTGAAAGAAATCCCTGGGAAAATCATAATAGAAGGTCATACAGACAATATTCCTATTTCTTCATCTTCTTTTTATAAATCAAACTGGGAACTTTCTGCAGCAAGAGCCTCATCAGTATTGCATTTTTTATTACAGAAAGGACTTGCACCCGATAGATTTGCTATAGCTGGTTATGGAGAATACAAACCTGTTGCCTCAAATGATACTGAAGAGGATAGAACAAAAAATAGAAGAGTTGAACTGATTATATTGAGATAATTATAATGGAAGAGCAGATGGAAGAAAAATATCAGAAAATGAGGGAGTTTTCGAGAGTTGATGTGATTATTCCTCTTGGAGTGAGATTGATTTCTTCAGAGGAACAACAGAGAGTAAAAGCAAGAATCTCTGGTGATATCACATCTATACCTCTGCCAACAGAAGAGCCTGCGGATAGGGCTCTTACTGAATGGCTCAAAATCATTAATTCAAAACTTGATTATCTTATTAATCTATGGAACCTGCGTGAAGGAGATTTCTGTTCACTATCTTCCACTGAAGTAAACATAAGTGGAGGTGGAATGAGTTTCATGTCTGATTCACCCTATAACAAAGGTGATATTCTTGAATTAAAAACAGTTCTTGAATCGCCTTCTCCTATGGCATTATATCTTTATGGAGAAGTCTTAAAATGTGAAAAATTAAATGACACTTATAGAGTAGCAGTACAATTTATCAATATAGAAGAGGATATCAGAGATTACATTGTGAGATTTGTTTTCTACCGTCAAAGACAGATACTAAGACAGAAAAAAGAAATATAATGCTTGTAATAATCGGTGCTATAGTTGTCCTAGGCAGTATAATTTGTGGTTATCTTCTTGAAGATGGGAATCTTTCTGTTCTTTTTCAGCCAGCAGAACTTCTAATTATTTTCGGTGCTGCTACAGGAGCACTTATAATTTCATCTCCAACCCATGTTCTTAAAGGAGTAGTCAAAGGAACGATTCAAACAATCACAGGTGGTAGAGGTTATTCAAGAAGAGATTATCTGGATATAATGTTACTTTTAAGTGAGCTCTTTACAAAAATAAGAAAAGAAGGGCTCATTTCAATTGAGCAGGATGTTGAAGAGCCGGAAAACAGCACTATTTTCTCTAAATATCCTAAATTTATGAACAATTCCCATGCGATTACATTTCTTACAGACACCCTTAGAACAGTAATGACTACAACTGTATCACCATATGAGCTTGAGAGCATCTTAGACAGTGAGATTGATACGTTATATGAAACACAATCAGGACCTGTAAAAAATCTGATTAATATTGCTGACAGTCTTCCAGGACTGGGAATTGTTGCAGCAGTTCTTGGTGTTGTTTTAACTATGGGAAAAATGAAAGAACCACCAGAGGTGATAGGTCATTCTGTTGCAGCCGCTCTTGTTGGAACATTCATAGGAGTTTTGCTGTGTTATGGATTTGTTGGACCTCTAGCAAGAAGACTTGAAGCAAATGTCAATCATGAGAAAGAATATCTACAGGTAATCAAATCAGCGCTTGTTTCATTTATAAGTGGAGTTGCTCCTCAGATTGCTGTTGAGTTTGCTCGTAGAAATATACCTCACCATTTACGACCTTCGTTTTATGAACTAGAAGAAGAAATAAGGGCATTAAAAAGTGGCAGATAAATCTAAAACAACGATAATAGTAAAAAAAATCAAAAAAGGGCATGAGCCTCATCATGGTGGAAGCTGGAAAGTAGCTTATGCTGATTTTACAACAGCTATGATGGCTTTTTTCCTTCTATTATGGCTTCTTTCAATGCTGGATCCTGTTAAAAGATCTGCAGTTGCTGATTATTTTGCAAATTTTACATTACTTCAATCAGGACAATCATTTATGCAACAGTCTTCAGTAACTCCGAAAGAAAGTAATACAACTGGACAGGAAACTGCTCAGGTGCAAAGTCATTCAAAACAATTCGAAGAACATCTTAAAAAAATCATTGAAGAAAAACTTAAAGAATTGAAAGATCATATAATGATAGATACTGTTGAAGGCGGAGTGAGAATTCAGATTGTTGATCTTGAGGGAGAACCAATGTTTCCTCTTTCTTCTGCTGATCCAACAGATAAGGCTAAAGCTATTTTAAAAGTAGTTGCAGAAAACATCAAAGATGAACCTGCACGCATAGCAGTTGAAGGTCATACAGATGCTATACCTTTCAGAGGAGGAGCAATAACAAACTGGGAACTATCCACTGCAAGGGCATCTTCTGCCATGCGTGAGATTGAAAAAAACGGAGTTGACCCTGCAAAAATTGCAAGGGTTGTCGGGTATGCTGATACAATGCCATTAATAAAGGAAAACAAAAAAGATCCCAGAAACAGAAGAATCAGCATAATACTCATGTTTGAGAAAGGGCAAAAGACTTCTAATCCCATGATTCAGGGACAATAAGATTGAGAGCATCATGAACAATCTCAATTTCTACAGGGTTTTTCCCGAAGTAATCACCATCTATCTGTACGTGAGCATCGCCGGATATTTTTAACTTTTCCACTTTAAAATAATCAATATGTTTCAATTTCAAATGGAAACCAAAAATAATCGCCAGTATTTGAAAAGCAAAGCAAATTTTAGATTGAGTTTTTGACAAAAAAACATAAAAGCAAGGTTCTTTTAGACTGGCATCTGGAGCAAGCTTAAAGCTTCCTCCATAGCATGAGGACTTACATATTACTGCAGTGTATGCTTTTGTTTGTTTAGAGTTGGAGATATAGAGTTCTTCCGGATCATAATTCAGTAAAGTTTTTATTCCACTTAAAATATAAGTTATCTTTTTTAAATGCCTCTTCTTTTCAGGATTTACATTATATACTGCCTGACCATCAAAGCCAATGCCTGCCATAAGAATAAAAAGTCTCTGTTTTTCCTGGTTTTTTATCTTTCCAAGATGAACCTTTTTAACACTTCCTGTGAGAGCTATATTAACGGCTTTTTTTAGATTGCCTGGAATTTTTAATTCTTTTGCAAGCACTGATGTTGTTCCCATGGGAAGAATTGCCATTGGAATATCAGAAAAAGCAAGTCCATTTAAAACTTCATTATATGTTCCATCTCCACCTGCAGCAAGAACAAGAATTTGTTCGTTACTATTATTAAAACTTTCTTTTATATGTCTTGCAAATTGTTCAGCATCACCGTGTTTACCGGTAAGCAGAGTTTCTAAAGGCATTCCTGAAGATTTTAAAATCTGTTCTGCTTTTTTAATTTTTTTTAAGGCTCCACCACCTGCGATAGGATTTCCTATTAAAAAAACCTTCTTATATTTCATATAATTATCACAGGTGTCCTTTCAAGAAATTCTATCATTTTATTTAGATCTACCGGAGATTTGACAAAAAAAGCTCTTCCTCCAATATGTTCACCTTTGTTTTTAATGTTAAGCAGGCGCAAATATCCAGATTCTTTTGAGGCTATATAACCAGTTGTGTAGTCAGGATTGTCTGAAACGCAAATTTCAGCTATTATTTCACTAAAAGATATCACTTTTGATGCTACTGTTATTGCCTCGATTACTCTTTCTGGTTCAGTAGTAAAATTTTTTATTTTTCCTAATATCTGTAATCTTTTTTTTGTAGCCATCTGAATTCTCGATACTCTAACTCCTCTTTTTTTATCAGGTTCAAGACGTTCTCCAGTAAAAGCATCGATTAAAGTTGCACCTCTCATCTTATGATTTTTTATTACATTCCACGCTGTAACTATCGCCTTTTCTGAAATTCCCAGATTTATGAGATATTCTCTTGAAATATTTTGAGCATCATCTGGTGAACTACAGAATATGGTTTTTACAGTAAGAGCTTTAATCTCATGAATTGGTTCTTTTATTTTTTCAATTGTTAAAATCACCTTATCTGGCATACCATTTGAATGCTTAATAGCTCTCTGAAAAAATTTTTTGAGAAGCCTTTCTACTTCACTGAAATTGTATATTCCTTCAGCACCTGAAATATGTTCTTCTGCATCATTTTCAATTTTTGCTGCTCTCATTCTAAGAGACCACAAAGTCAACCTCCAGTCCATGATTTTCTATAAATTTTAAGTCATCAATATAGTGTCTTCCCTGAGTTGTTAGATAATTTCCTGTCATTAATGCATTTGCTCCAGCAATAAAAATCCAGGAGGAAAACTCACCGAGCAGTTGCCTTCCTCCACAGATTCTTATATCTTTCTGTGGTAGAATCAATCTGAATAAAGCAATAATTTTTAAAGCATCTATTGGTGATAAAGGAGTTCTATGTTCCATAGGCGTACCTTTTATAGGAATAAGAAAATTAATTGGGACAGAATCAACATTCAAATTTTTTAAAAAATATGCCATATCAACTCTATCAGACCAGTTCTCACCCAATCCAAAAACTCCTCCGGAGCAGATTGAAAGACCTGCATTTTTAGCTTGCTCTAACGTCTGAACTTTACTGGAAAAGCTGTGAGTTGTACATATTTCAGGAAAAATTTTTTCTGAACTCTCAATATTGCAATGAACTCTCTGAAGTCCGCAGTCTCTCAGGTAACATAGTTCATCATAGTTTAAAAATCCTAAAGATGCGCAGGTGTTTATCTCTTTTTTAGTAAGATGCTCTATTGTTTCCCCAATCTGTTTTAATTCCTGTTTTGAAGGTTTTTTACCACTTATAACAATGGAAAATCTCTTTACTTTATGCTTTTTTGCCTCGATAGCTTTTTTCAGGAGTTCATCTTTATCAACTAAAGGATAAACTGGTGAGTCTGTTTTATATCTTGAAGATTGAGCACAGAAAGAGCAGTCTTCTGAACATTTTCCGCTTTTGGCATTTACTATCGCACATAGTTCAACTTTATCTCCTCTATATTTTTTTCTCACTGCATTTGCAGTAAAAATTAAGTCATAAAAATTTAATTTATCTAAAATTTTCAGATACATCTCCTTTGATTCATTTTTTATCAAGATAAGCCTCCCTTATTTTTTTATTCTTATTGAGTATCGCAAATCCCTTAATATAATTTTTCTACTTTTTACTGCAATAAATGATAGAAATACAATAAAAAACAGTATAAATCCTCGTGAAATAAGTTTTGTAGGCTCTCTTGTAAGAATTACATTCCCGAAATCCTTGATAACCCAGAAATACAGTATTGCAGCAATAAATATCGGTGAAATTAGAGCCATAACATACACACATGCTTTTGGCAGTTTAAGAGTTGTATTGGCTGTTAATTCCTTGTAAAAATTATTTATTCCAAAAATCCAGATAAAAACAATTATCTCAATAAGTCCAAAGGTAAGAAGCATAAAAGAACCAACCCAGAAATCAAGTTCATCTATAAAATTTGGAAGGAAAGCTGATAGATGACTTCCAAGAATTACAAAAATCATTGCTACTGTTGTAGCTTTTGTATGTTCCCACTTCATTTCATCTTCAAAAAGTGCGATAAGTGGCTGTATTAAAGCCAGAGAAGAAGTAAGGGCTGCAAGAAAAAGAAGAAGAAACCAGATAAATGAAATAACAGAACCAAATGGAAAATTCATAAGCACAGCCGGCATGGTCATAAATCCAAGCCTGAAAGTACCTTCCTTTGCAAGTTCTGGCACAACTACAGCAGAAAACATTGCAAATGCTGCAGGAATTGCAATTGATGCACCAATAACAACTTCCACAAATTCATTTATACCTGCTGTATAAATCCCGGCTCTTATAACATCTTCTGTTGGTTTTACATAACTGGCATAAACTGCAATTGCGCCCATTCCAAGGGAAAGGGTAAAAAAGATCTGCCCTGAAGCTTCAATCCAGACTTCAGGATCTGTAATTTTGGAAAAATTAAGATTATATATGAATTTTAACCCTTCAAATCCGGCCCAGTTCTTTGCTGAAAGACAGATGATTCCAAGAAGAATTCCAGATAATATAATTGCAGGCATTCCAATTTTAGCAGTAATTTCTATTCCCCGTGCAACTCCTTTTTGCAAAATAAACCAGTTAATCAGGAGTGTAACAAGCAGAAAAAAATACGCTATTATGGAAGGCCTTGTATATTCCTTGAAAAATTCCATATAGGGTTTAACAGCATCGTAAAGGTTGGAGCTTACAACAGGAAGAGGTATCTGTTTAAAGAGAGATAAAAATGCAAATCCAAGCGTCCAAGATTCAATATATATATAATACACACAAATAAGAATTGGAATAGCAACACCGATTGAGCCAAGCACTCTTGCCCAGTTTGCATGATTAAAAAAAAGCCCCACAATGCCTGTCATTGAACCATGTCCGTGTTGTCCAGCATATCTTCCTATAACCCACTCAATAATCATCAAAGGAAATCCCATAAGGAAAAGAGCGATAAAGTACGGAACCATAAAAGCTCCGCCACCATAAAGTGCAGCCTTTGAAGGAAATCTCAGAACATTTCCTAATCCAACGGCATTGCCTGCAACTGCGAGAATAAGCCCTATTTTAGACTTCCAGAATTGTCTTTTTTGTAATCCTTTCATCTTAATTGTCAGCTATTTATTATAATTAAATCTTTAAACTTACACAAAGAATTTACCTGTAATTGCAAATAAAAATTCATAGATTTTTATCCTTCCGGATAAATTACCTTCATCTGATGTTTTAGTATAATGGTATCAAAAATTCAATTTTGATAGAACAAATATCTCTCACAGCTATTATTTTGGAGAAATTTAGGGGTATTGACAAATAATTTTAATCTTCATTAGTATTAAATTGGAATTATAACTCTTTCCTAAGGAGGAAGCTAATTATGAAACGTTTTTCTTTGCCAATAAGCATTGTAATAATTTTTATGTTAATCGGGACAGTAGAACAGGTATTGGCTGAAAAGCCTTCATGGAGCGGAAATGGTAAAGGTAATAAACATGAATATAATAAAAAGAATGATTGGAAACATGATGACAGGGATAATAAACACGAATATAAAGAAAAGAGAGAAAGAGATCAACGTCATCGCTATTTTACTGACCACCACAGGACTTTTATCCATGACTATTTCGCGGATTACTATAGAAAAGGCCACTGCCCTCCAGGACTTGCCAAGAAACATAATGGCTGTATGCCTCCTGGACAGGCGAAAAAATGGGCAATTGGTCGGCCACTGCCGCGTGGTGTTATCTTTTATGACCTTCCACCGCGCGTTCTTGCATATTTGGGACCACCACCTCATGGACATCGTTTTGTACGAGTTGCAACTGACATTCTGCTCATTGCGATAGGAACTGGTATCGTGGTTGATGCCATTGATGATCTGAGCTGGGAGTTTAATCATTAAAAGAAAGATTTTATAGTTCATGGACAACTCTTGCAATAGATTGAAATAATAGTTTTAAATCGTGATTTGTAATTTGTTGCAACTTATCCTTTGCTTATATAAAGCTCTCAGAAAAGCTATCATTTTGTATTAGAAAAAATAAAGAGGTTTTATAATTCGATTATTAATAATTGATTGCAAAAAATTAATCTTAATTCGTATTATATGAGTACATTCATTAATCTTGAGGGTAAGATGCGGAAAATTGTATTGTCAGAGAAGGATTTACCAGAGCAGTGGTATAACATACAGGCGGATATGCCAAAAATTCCTCCACCTCCATTAAGTCCTCAAACAAATAAACCAGTAACAGTTGATGAATTGAATATTATATTTCCGATGTCTCTTATTGCACAGGAAGTAAGCACAGAAAGATGGATAAAAATCCCAGAAGAAGTTTTGAAGATCTATGCAAGTTTTCGGCCTACTCCTCTTTATAGAGCAATCGCACTGGAAAAGGTATTACAAACTCCTGCCAGGATATATTTCAAACATGAAGGAATCGGACCTGCAGGAAGTCATAAAACTAATACATCTATACCTCAGGCATATTACAATAAAAAGGAAGGAATAAAACGAATTTCAACTGAAACAGGTGCGGGTCAGTGGGGTGCAGCCCTTGCCCTTGCAGGTACACTCATGGGCATTGAAGTTACTGTTTATATGGTAAAAGTCAGTTATGAACAGAAACCCTATCGCAGAATAATGATGGAAACATGGGGAGCCAAAGTTCATCCATCTCCATCTGAGAAGACCGAATCAGGTAAAAAAATTCTTAAAGAAAATCCCGAGCATCCCGGTACACTTGGGATAGCCATTTCTGAAGCTGTAGAAGATGCCGCAACTCACAGAGATACAAACTATGCACTTGGATCAGTACTTAATCATGTGCTTTTACATCAGACAATCATTGGACTGGAAGCCAGAAAACAGCTTGAGCTTATAGGAGAGTATCCTGACATTGTAATTGGATGCTGCGGAGGAGGAAGTAATCTCGGTGGAATAAGTTTTCCATTTTTATACGACAAGATTCACGGTAAAGACTTAAAAGTTATTGCAGTTGAACCATCTTCCTGTCCAACTCTTACAAAAGGTGCGTTCAGATATGACTATGGAGATACAGCAGGTCTTACACCATTTCTTATGATGTATACACTCGGGCATGATTTTATTCCATCAGGCATTCATGCAGGAGGACTCCGTTATCATGGAAACTCTCCACTTATAAGTCAACTGTATCATGATGGATTAATAGAAGCAGTTGCTTATGGTCAGACCGCTGTATTTGAATCAGCAATTCTGTTTGCAAGAACAGAAGGAATAATCCCTGCTCCTGAAAGTGCTCATGCTATTAAATCAGCAGTTGATGAGGCATTAAAGGCAAGGCAAGAGGGCAAGGAAAGAGTAATACTTTTTAATCTAAGTGGCATAGGATTTCTTGATTTACCGTCCTACAAAGCCTACCTGTCTGGACAGCTTACAGATTTTGAATATCCGGATGAAATGATAAAAAAGTCTTTACAAAAATTACCGGATATTAAGCTTTAGCCTCATGATTTCTCAATAAATTTCATATATATCATGTATAAATTTCAGAATTATTATAATCTTTTAGTCATTTAAACAGGTTCTATATTTCGAAAGATTTTATTCCTTTTAGTAGAAAAATTCTATTTCTATAACAAGAAAGCCTGACGATGATATGTTATAATGCAATTAATGAAATTGACCCTCAGGATTATTATTTCTCTTTTCATAGGTATTTCTCTCGTGATTGTAGTATTCTCGGCAATTCAGATTAAAGATGAGAAAAACAGACTCCAGGCTGATCTCGTAAGAAGAAGTATCATTGTTGCTGAAAGTCTTAAAGAGTCAATAGTTACACTTATTGAGACAGGTCAGATAGAGCGTTTAAATCGTATAGTAGAAAAGTTTGACAATCGAGAAAGATTAAAAGGTATTGCAGTGTATGATGCTTCTGGTAATATTATTTCTCTAACTTCGAATCTTAAAGCAAGCATTTCAAAAACACCAGTAGAAGTTGTAAACACCATTGTTGATAAACTTCCTTCTTTAAAAATCTTAAAACTTCACAATGAAAAAATTTATATTTATGTAATTCCACTTTTTTCAGAAAGCACTACAGAGGAGAAATTAATAGGCGCTCTTGCGCTTTTTCAAGATGCTTCATATATTGATATAAGGATTAAAGATATATGGAAACAGAATATCATTCGTCTTTTAGCATTAACTCTGTCAATTGTAGCAATATCAATTTTGATAATTCGCTGGAGCATTACAGGACCTGTAGCCCGGATGGCTGAATGGCTCAAGGAATTACGAAGTGGGAAAATAAAAGAATCATCAGATATACCTGTAAAAGGAGACATTCTCGCTCCACTTGTTGATGAGGTTACTACACTTGTTAAAACCTTATCAATGGTAAAAGCAAATCTTGAAGAAGAAGAACGTTTAAAAGCAGGAACAGACTCTTACTGGACTGCTGAGCGCCTTAAAGAATTTATAAAAGAACAATTAGGAGACAAAAAACTGTTCCTGCTTTCAAATAGAGAACCTTACATACATGTAAGAGAGGGAGAAAATATAAAATGTATTATTCCAGCTGGAGGACTTGTTACAGCTCTTGATCCTGTGATGAGAGCCTGTGATGGCGTATGGATTGCCCATGGAGCAGGAGATGCTGATAGAGATGTTGTTGATAAAAATGGTACAATAAGAGTTCCTCCAGATAAACCTGCCTATACTTTGAAAAGAGTGTGGCTTACAAAAGATGAAGAGAAAAGATACTACTATGGCTTTTCAAATGAAGGACTCTGGCCATTATGTCATATAACATATGTTCGTCCTGTTTTCAGGACGGATGACTGGATAGAGTATCAGAGAGTGAATGAAAAATTTGCTACCGCTTTAATTGAAGCAATAAAAGATGAGGAATCTCCTCTCGTGCTTGTTCAGGATTATCATCTTGCTCTTGTACCGTTGCTTATAAGAAAACAGAGACCTGATGCAAAAATTGCTTTATTCTGGCATATTCCATGGCCAAATCCTGAAGTATTCGGTATATGCCCATGGGCAAGAGAGATTTTAATTGGGATGCTTGGAGCAGATCTTGTAGGTTTTCACATACAGTTTTACTGCAACAATTTTCTTGATACAGTTGATAGATTTCTTGAATCCAAGATAGACTGGGAACATTTTTCAATAGAAAGAAGAGGGCATATAACAACCGTTAAACCTTTTCCAGTAAGTGTAAGTGTGGAGAATTTTGCTGATGGTTCAGATTTAACTGACTTAAGAGAAAAACTACTTAAAGAGCTCGGCATAATGGCGGAGTACATAGGAGTTGGCGTTGACAGAATCGACTACACAAAGGGAATACTAGAAAGATTTCTTGGTATTGAAAGATTTTTTGAAAAGTATCCTCAATTTATCGGTAAATTCAGTTTAATACAGTTTGGTTCTCCAAGCAGAACCCATATAAAGCAATACCGGGAGATTATGGAATCAATTGAGGAAACTGCTGACAGAGTTAACTGGAAGTTTCATAATAAAAATTATAAACCCATCGTGTTTTTAAAGGGTCATCATCCTCACTCAAAGATATTACCTTTTTATAAAATAGCTGATCTGTGCATGGTAACATCACTTCATGATGGTATGAATCTTGTTGCAAAAGAGTTTATTGCTTCAAGAGATGATGAAGGAGGTGCTTTAATTTTAAGTCAGTTTGCTGGAGCTTCTCGTGAACTCAAGGATGCGATAATTATAAATCCATATGATATTGAAAGCATAGCAGATGCAATATATCAGGCCTTGAACATGGATATAGAAGAAAAAAAACAACGAATGAGAAAAATGAGACATATTGTTCAGGAAAGAAATATTTATAGATGGACAAAGGATTTAATATCATCTCTTGTGAGGTTATAATTTGGCAGAGTATCTTTTTAAATCAGCATGGATTGAGAGTATAAGAGATAAAAACATTTTTCTTTTTTTTGATTTTGATGGAACTCTGGTTCCTATACAGAAAAATCCAGAAAACTGTTACATATCACCTGATATAAAAACCGTACTTGAAAGCATACAAAATAAAATAAAAATAGGAATAATCAGTGGTAGAGACCTAGAGGACATAAAAAGAAGAGTTTTAATTCATGGCATATATTACAGTGGCAGTCATGGATTAGAGATAGAGAGAGAAAATATAAAATACATTCACCCGGAAGCTAAAACAATCAAACCTTTGATTGATAGAATTTATAGAAGACTTATAGAGGCAATGCGGGATTTTAAAGATGTCTTTGTTGAGAAAAAAGCCTTTTCCTTCACATTACATTATCGCAGAGTTTTACCTGAACAGAGAAACAATCTAAAGAAATTGTTTTTCAGAATTTTAAAAGATTTCAATCAAGAAAAAATAAAAATATTGAAAGGTAAAATGGTTTTTGAAGTCATGCCAGCAGTTGATTGGGATAAGGGAAAAGCTGTATTATTTATAATAAACTATTTTAATAAAAAATTTTTCCCAATATTTATAGGTGATGATAAAACTGATGAAACAGTTTTTAAAGCAATTAAAAATACAGGATTGGCTGTGAGGATAGGTCATTCAAAAAATACAGAGGCGATTTATTATTTAAAAAATCAGAAAGAAATTTATAAATTTCTTTCAACCCTGAAAGAGGTGTTTAATGTTTGAATGGATTGAAAAAAACTGGTTATCTGTTTTTGTTCCATTCATTGTATTTTTTTCTTTTACAATTTTAGCTTTCTGGTTACGCTTCAAACTTGTTCCCAGCTATGTGAATACAAAACTTAAAGCTGTAAAATGGCAGGGCAAAGAGCTTTTAATCAAAAACGTTACAATATTTGCATTTTACTGTATTTTGATTCTGGGTGCATATACAGCAATAGAAATATCTCCTGTTAAGGGCTCTATATATATTGCCATTTGCAGATTGCTTTTAAGTCTGTTTTTCTTATCTTTAATATACGTTCTTCACAGGATAAGCATCGGTATTTTAAATTTATATTCTAATCAGGTTAAGAAACCGTTATTTAAACCATTTCAAAGATTGAAGACTTTTCTGACAATATGCTTTATAGCAATTGGACTATTAATTCTATTTGAAATCTGGCATTTTCCAACCACTCCATTTTTTATCTTCATACTGCTTGGATGCACAGTAGTATTGATTGTTTTTAAAGACGAAATTTCAAATTTAATTGCAGGTTTTGAAATAATCAATAATGAGATAGTTAAAAAAGGGGACTATATAAAACTTGAAACTGCAGAAGAGGGAACCGTGATAAATACAACATGGAGACATGTAGAGATAAAAACATTTGATGACAAAATAATCTTTATTCCTAATGGCAGACTGATTAAAACTAGACTAGAGATTCTTAGGAAACCACCCAAAAGAGCGAAAGCACCTTTTAGATTTTACACAAGACTTAATATAAAAGAGCTGACAGGCTTAAAAGCAAAAAATCTCAAGGAACTATTAAAATACATAAAAGAAGCACCGGATTCTGCTATCTTTTATCATACTCATGATTTTATGGAAGAGTATCATTATCTTATCTCACAGCCATCAAATGAGTTTGCTTTATGGATTGGAAATGTGCTGGGGTATGATATTCTTTCAGAAAAACTTTCTACAGTTGATATTTTTGAGTTTTCAAGCATTGGAGAAATAAGAAAAAGGATAGCGGATATAATAGATGAATATATTAACAACTATCCACACGATAAAAACTGTGAAGAAGGAGAAGAATTTCATTTCATTAAATCAGTAGGAGCGGTTATGCCCACAGCTTATGTTGCTCATGACCTGAGGGAATTTGTACAGATTCTGAAATTTATAAGCTTGAACTCTTTATTTTTCCACATATATGAAGCGAAATTAAGACTTGGTAAAATTTCCAATGATTTTTCATTGTGGTTAAGTGAAAGCTTTGAAGAAAAAGAGCTTGCTGAAAAAATCATGAGCATTGATCCTTATATGCACACAATTGAGGGTATAAGAGAAAAGTTAGTATCTATAATAGAAAATCATCTTGAAATGGAGACAGCAAGTGGATAAAGAAATTAAATCAATTAAACCGAAGTTAAGAGATTATGAGCCAATAATTGGAAAATCATCTCTTGAAGAGTTAAAAATTCTAGCGGATAAACTTTCAGGCAAAACAGTTCAGAACATTAACTCTACATATATAGGTGGTGGAGTTGCTGAAATACTTTCAAGAATGGTTCCATTTCTGAATGAACTTGGCATAGATGCAAGATGGAGTGTAATCAAGGGAGATACTGAATTTTTCAATATAACAAAAAAGTTTCATAATGCTCTTCATGGAAGAAAAGAGATGTTTACAGAGGAAGAATTTGAATACTTCCTTGAGATAAACAGAAAAAACGCGGAAGCCTTAGAATTTGCCGAGCATATAATTTTTGTGCATGATCCTCAGCCAGTGGCACTTGTTAAGAAAAGAAATGAAATAGGAGAAAAATGGATCTGGCGCTGTCATATAGATATATCAAATCCCGATGAAACAGTCTGGAATTTTATAAAAAACTATGTTGAAAAATATGATGCCACTGTTTTTTCAGCTCCAAATTTTGCAAAAATGCTTGCATTAAGAATGTTTCTCATATATCCATCAATAGACCCACTCAGTAATAAAAACAGAGAACTCACAGAGGAACAAATTAACGCTGTCATTGAAAAGTATGGTATTGACAAAAAGAAGCCCATAATTTTGCAGGTGTCAAGATTTGATTATCTCAAAGATCCTGTTGGAGTGATTAAAGCATTTGAAATGGTGAGAAGAACCATGCCCTGTCAGCTCATTCTTGCAGGAGGAACTGCAACAGATGATCCTGAATCAGACAAAGTGCTTGCAGAGGTACAGGAAATAGCAAAAGACAACCCTGATATACATATTCTTCTTTTACCTCCAGACAGTGATATTGAAATAAATGCTTTGCAGAGAATTGCAACAGTGGTTGTACAGAAATCAATTAAAGAAGGATTCGGATTGACTGTTACAGAGGCTCTATGGAAAGGAAAGCCAGTTGTGGCATCTGCTGTGGGTGGAATACTGCTTCAAGTGAAAAATAAACTTACAGGACTGCTATGTCATTCAATTGAGGGTGCTGCCTATGCAATAAGAACATTACTGACAAATCCTGAATATGCGAAATGGCTCGGTAAAAATGGCCATTCCCATGTAAAACAGAATTTTCTAATAACAAGACATTTAAAGGATTACCTTTTGCTTTTTATTTCTCAATATTATAACGATGAATTGATCTATCTTTAATTTTTTAACTAAAGTTAAGGAATGACAACGAAAAAATAAGTAAAATCATACAAGGCATTTAAATTCTTTTATTTTTTTACCTGGATTATCACTTAAAATCAGTGATGTTCCCACTAAAATAGCATCAATTCCATGTTTGATAAGTTCTCTAACATGACTTTTTTCAGAAATACCGCTTTCACTAACAGTGAGTTTACCAGGAGGAATTATTTTTTGTAGCCTGAAAGTTGTGTCAAGATCAACTTGCAATGTATTAAGATTTCTGTTGTTTATTCCTACTATATCTGCTTCAGTATATATGGCTTTTTTTAAATCTTCTTCATCGTGAATTTCAAATAAAACATCCATACCAAGAGCTTTTGAAAGCTCATAGAAGGTTCTACATTGATTAACTGTTAAAATACAGGCAATTAACAAAATGGCATCTGCTTTAAGCAGTTTTGATTCATAGATTTGATACTCATCAACAATAAAATCCTTTCTCAATACCGGAATTCGAGAATGTCTTGTTTTCACTTTCTGGAATATCTCAGTACTTCCAACAAAAAAATCTTCCTCAGTGACTACTGAAATAGCATCTGCTCCATGAGAAACATATATATCAGCCATTTCTGTAATATCATAATCTTTCAGTAATCCCTTACTGGGAGAAGCTCTTTTAATCTCAGCAATTAGATTTATTGGCTCATCAGGGAATCTTTTTATCGCGCTGTAAAAATTAGAAGATTCGCTGGCTAAAGATTCAGCAATTTTTTGTATATTTTTTAGTGGATTAATTTTTTTTGCGTTTTCAACTCTTATTTTTTTAGCATCTACTATTTTGTGTAAAATATTCATTACTTTATTTTCTCCTTGATCTGGTAAACAAATACAAGAATTTCAGCAACTGCTTTATACAGTTCAACTGGTATTTCTTCTGAAAGCTCGAGTTTTGAAAGAACTTCAACAAGAGTTTTATCTTCTTTTAAAGGAACTCCATGTTGTCTTGCAAGTTCAATAATTCTATCCGCGAGCCAGCCTCTGCCTTTTGCAACAACTTTTGGTGCTGAATCCTTCTTCTGTTCATATCTTAATGCTACTGCTTTTTTGCTTTCTTCTGTCATACTGTCACGCTTATTAATCCGTCCTTTATATTCCACTGTTTTAAAAGTTCTTCAACTTTTTCAACATAGTTTACTCCACCAAGAATCATACCCTGCTGTTGGAATCTTTGCTTTAAATCATTTTCGTAACTTTTAATTACTTGCATAGTTTCAGGTGCTCCAGAAAAACTTACAAAGAAACTTCTGTTGATCATTGTTATAATAAATGATAACGATTCTTCTTTAATCTGAAGAGTTATAAAAACTGTGTGATAGTCTTTTCCCTGTCTTTTAAATGATTTAAATGCTATATTGCCACCTTCTACTTCCTTCCAGAAGATTGGAAGAAATGTAAAAAAACTCTGAAAGGTTTTTGATAACACCTGATATCCATCTATCTGTCTTAGAATTTGCTGCGCTTTATCAACCACATCTTGCAGGCCATGACTTTTTGCCTCGGTTGTTATATTGTTAAGAATAACCTTTAAATCTTCCTTAATGCTTTCAATTTTAACTGGATCTGAAAGAGCCTGTTTAAGTTTTGTCTCAAGAAGCACACCTGAGTTTAAAACTGCTTTTTTTAATTTTTCAACGGGTTCATCAGAGGAAACCAGAATAGCATTTAACAATGCTGACTGTCCTTTAAATAAAGATTGATTTGATTTATTTTCAACTAAATTAATAAGCTCTTTAATTGACTCTAATGTGCTTGAGCTATTTGAAAAAGTAGCCATGATTTTTTTCAGTAATGTAACTTTTTCAGTATTTGGCACATCCTCTACAGGAAGACTTAAAATTGCTTTAATCAGATTAAGATAAGAAGGTTCGTCATGCTGCAATGCAGAGAACTGTTTACTCTGAATCACCTGCTGTCCTTTATCTGTAAAAATAGCCTCAATGAACCTAAAAATCTTATCTGAAATTTCCTGCGTTATATTCGCTATAGCTTTTTCAAGTTGTAATGTCTCAGAAGTGGATAAAACCCTTAGAGGAATCGTTCCATCAGGTAGAAGCTTTTCAACTTTCAAATATACAGTATCTCCTTTGTTTAAAGGCAACTGTCTCTGAGGTTGGGCATTAAGAATTCTATTGTCTATTTTTATCTGAATGTTACCTGTTGGCAGAATGTCCATTATCTCTGCTTTTAAAATCTCACCAATTATAAGCTTAATAGGTTCTGTTTGTTTAGCTTTAAATAGATGGATTATGCCTGATTGATCAATAACTTGCTGAATCATCGAATTATATCAATACCCATATAGGGTCTTAGGACTTCAGGTACTACAATTGAACCATTCTTTTGCTGATAGTTTTCAAGAATTGCAACTACAGTTCTGCCAACTGCCAATCCTGAACCATTCAATGTATGGACAAACTCTGTACCTTTCTTAGACTTTCTGCGAAATCTTATATTTCCCCTTCTTGCCTGAAAGTCTTCAAAATTAGAGCACGAAGAAATCTCTCTGTAACAGTTCTGTGCTGGAAGCCATACCTCTATATCATATGTTTTTGCTGATGCAAAACCAAGATCTCCTGTGCACAGAGCAACTACCCTGTAAGGAAGGTTTAATTTTTGTAAGATCTCCTCAGCATCTTTTGTTAAAGATTCAAGTTCATCATAGGAGTCTTCAGGTTTTACAAATTTTACGAGTTCCACTTTGTTAAACTGATGTTGTCTTATAAGTCCTCGAACATCCTTACCATGTGAACCAGCTTCTTTTCGAAAACACGGTGTGTAGGAGACATAATAAAATGGCAAATCATCCTCTGAAAGAATCTCCTCTCTGTAAAGATTTGTTACAGGAACCTCTGCTGTTGGTATAAGATAAAACTCTGGTTCAACTATTCTAAAAAGGTCTTCCTCAAACTTTGGAAGTTGTCCTGTTGCTGTCATTGATGCTTTATTTACCAGTAAAGGTGGAAAAACTTCAATATACCCCTTTGATATATTTAAATCAAGCATAAAATTAATTAAAGCGCGCTCAAGTCGTGCACCTGCTCCTTTCATTACAGCAAATCTGCTTCCTGCAATCTTACCTGCTCTTTCAAAATCAATTATTCCAAGAATTTCTCCAATATCCCAGTGATTTAAAGGCTCAAAATCAAAGATCGGTGGATCTCCCCATCTCCGGATTTCAACATTTTCCGTTTCGTCCTTTCCCACTAAAACAGTGTGATGAGGAATATTAGGAATCAAAAGGATGAAATCATAAACCTTTTCCTCAATTTCACGCAATTTCTGCTCAAGTTCACTAAGTTCATCACCAAGGTTTCGCATCTGAGAGATGAGTTCATCAGTTTTGTGTTTGGCGCCTTTGGACTTTTTGAGGCTTGCAATTTCCTGAGAAACAGAGTTCCTCAGTGCTCTTTTCTGCTCTATTTCTTTTAAAAAATTAAGCCTTTCTGCTTCGAGACTTAAAAACTGTTCAAAATTAAGGTCATATCCTCTTTTTTTGAGTGCTTCTCGGACTATATCAGGATTATCTCTTACAAATTTGAGATCAAGCATTATTTATTCCTCCAGTTTACTGATGGACATTCCATAATTTTCATAACATCGCCATTCAGAAATACTCAATTTTAAATAAAAAACTCAGGCTTTGAGGGATAATATTAATGAAATTTCTTAAAAATGATTTACAGAAAGCTTCTTCCATCTTAACTCTGCCTTTTTAAATATCAAGGTTTCTAACTTCAAGTGCATGTTTTACAATAAACTCTTTTCTTGGTTCAACATCATCTCCCATCAGTATTGTAAACATTTCATTTGCCAGTTCAGCATCTTCAACTGTTACCTGTAAGAGTGTCCTTTTTTCAGGATCCATTGTGGTTTCCCATAACTGTTCAGGATTCATCTCTCCAAGCCCTTTATATCTTTGAATGGTGAGTCCCTTTTTTATTGCATCCATAACTTTGCTATAAAGTTCCCACAAAGATTGAGTTCTTACAGTGTCATTCTTAATCTGAATAACATAGTCCTGATTTTCTTTAATTTCCTGAAGAGTTGAAAGTCTGTCATATATCTGCTGAATCATCTGAAAATCCTTTAATTCAAAAAATTCTGTATCTTTTTGTTCTGGACCAGTTTTAAGAATGCTTTCTATAAAAGATGGGGCAAATCCTCTTTTTTCAAAATTTTCTAGAATCCTGCCATATTCAAAAAGTAGCTTCAAAAACTCTTTTTTTAAATTAAGTTCTGATTCCTGAGGAAGAGATACCTCCTCGACAGCAATATCCATGAGAAATTCATTAAATTCATCCTCTGTCTGTATGTATCTTTCCCATTTGCCTCTCTTAATTCTATAGAGTGGGGGCTGGGCTATGTATAAATATCCAGCTTCTATTAAAGGAAACATCTGCCTGTAAAAAAATGTTAAAAGAAGAGTTCTAATATGCGCACCATCAACATCAGCATCGGTCATCAGAATTACTTTATGATATCTGATATCAGCAGGATCAAAATTTTCCTTGCCAATGCCTCCGCCAATTGCGGTAATCAGGGTTTTTATCTCCTCTGATGTTAACATCTTGTCTACTCTTGCTTTTTCCACGTTTAAAATTTTTCCTCTTAAAGGTAATACTGCCTGACAGCGTCTGTCTCTTGCCTGTTTTGCTGATCCACCAGCAGAATCGCCCTCAACTATAAAAAGTTCGGCATGAGAAGGGTCTTTTTCAGTACAATCCGCAAGCTTACCAGGAAGAGTTGTTGATTCAAGAATTCCATTTTTTCTTGTAAGCTCCTTCGCCTTTTTAGCAGCCTCACGAGCCCTTGCAGCATCTCTTGCTTTCTCAATAATTAGTTTTGCATAGTTCGGATTTTCCTCTAACCATCTGCTGAGGCCTTCATTTAGTATGGTTTCTACAACTCCCTTTACCTCGCTGTTACCGAGTTTCATCTTGGTCTGTCCTTCAAACTGAGGATCAGGAATCTTCACACTTATTACAGCAACAATGCCCTCTCTTACATCTTCACCAGAAAGAGACTCTTTTCCCTCTTTTAAAAGTCCATTTTCAATTGCATAACTGTTTATTGTTCGGGTGAGAGCTGACTTAAAACCTACTAAATGAGTACCACCTTCTCTTGTATGGATATTATTCACAAATGTGATAATTTCTTCTGAATAACCTTCATTATATTGAATAGCTATCTCAACAATAATCCTGTCTTTTTGTCCTTTAACATATATTGGTTTTGAATTTAATACTTTCTTATTTTTGTTTAAATCTTCTACAAATGATACTATTCCACCTTCTTTAATAAATTCCTCAACTGATCCATCTCTTTCATCAACAAGAATAATTTTTAATCCTTTGTTCAAGTAAGATAGTTCTCTAAATCTCTCAATTAGCATCTCTTTTATAAACTCTGTGGTTTCGAATATCTCTGGATCAGGCATAAACTTTATTTTTGTCCCTGAATCTTCTGTCTCACCAATAATCTCAACTGGGGTAACAGGAATACCACGAGCATATCTCTGTCTTACTACCTTGCCATCTCTTTTTACCTCAACCTCAAGCCATTCTGAGAGAGCATTAACAACACTCAAGCCTACTCCGTGAAGACCACCGGATACTTTGTATGCTTTTGACTCAAACTTTCCTCCTGCATGAAGCTCTGTAAGAACTATTTCGAGAGCTGTTCTGCCTTCAGGATCATCTGGATGAATATCTATTGGAATACCTCTACCATTATCTATAACAGTACAGCTTCCATCTCTATGCAATCTAACTTCAATCTGATTACAATATCCTGCAAGAGCTTCATCAACGCTGTTATCAAGCACTTCATAAATGAGATGATGCAATCCTTCAACACCTGTTGAGCCAATATACATAGCAGGACGGGTTCTTACCCCTTCAAGTCCTTTAAGAATTTTTATGTCTCCTGCTTTATAGGTTTCTGCTTTGTTCACAATATCTCCTCAAATATTTAAAAAAATTTTTTTAATTAAATTCTTAGCGGCATTACAACACATTCATAAACAAAAGAGGTAACATCAGCATCTGTTATATACACTGCCTTATCTGGCTTGCTCATGGTTATTTTTGCTTTATCTGAAGTAATCTTTTCAAGAGCATCTATCAGATATCTGGCATTAAAACCTGTTATAAAAGGCTCACCCTGGTAATCAATAGGTAATTCGTCTCTCGCTTCTCCAAGTTCAGGGTCTGATGATGATATTATAACTAAATTTTTATCCCATTCTGTTTTAACGGCATTCTGATGTTCTCTGCTTAAAACAGAAACTCTTTTAAGTGACGCTATAAACATACTTTTATCAACAACTGCCACTTTATCATTATTTTTCGGTATTACTGCTTCATATTCAGGATAATTGCCATCTATCATTCGTGTAAGAAAGGTTATACCATCCATTTCACACATAACGTGTGTTTTGCCAATGTGCAGAGAAACTGTTTCAGTATCAGATAAAAACTTTCTCAGTTCATTCAATGATTTTTTTGACAGAATTATCTTTTTTTCTTCTGTAAAGTTCATTCCCTCAGCTGGAGCGGAGAAAACTGCAAGCCTGTGGCCATCTGTACCGACCACTTTAAACTCTGAAGAAGCTTTGATATGAAAAAGAAGTCCGTTTAAAACATATCTCACATCAGCATCGCCAGAAGCATAAATTGTTTTCTCTATGGCAGTAAGAAGAAAATCTCTTGACAGATCAATTTTTGTAGCATCTCCGATGTCTGGCCATACAGGAAATTCAGCAGGATCAAGCGTAGCAAGCCTGAAATTTGATCTACCTGACTGAATTTTAATCCATTGCTCTACAAGTGTTATTTCAATATCTTCTGCAAGCTCTTTTACAATTTCATAAAATTTTTTTGCGGGAATACATGCTCTACCCGGTTGTAAAACTTCAACATCAAGTGGTTGTTTTACCGCTGTTTCAAGGTCTGTAGCTAAGATATATCCACCATTTTGTGTAACATCCATGAGAAAATGATTTAATACAGGCATAATACTTTTTTTTTCAACAATGTTTTGAATTTTTGAAAGATTATCCTGTATCTTCTGTTTTTTTAGCTTTAAATGCATTGGCTTACCCCCTGAATTATTTATTAACCTGTAATCTTTTTATAATGTTATCTATAAGCTTCGCCAGATTGTCATCTTTTTGTCTTGCCTTTTCAATCTGTTTGCATGCATATATAACTGTTGCATGATCTTTACCACCAAAGGCACTACCTATTTCTGCCAGCGAAAAATTGGTCAGCTTTTTTGCTATATACATAGCCAACTTTCTTGCATTTGCAATCTCTTTTGTTCTTTTTTTTGATCTTATATCCTGAATTTTTATATCCATTGTTTCACACACAGCTTTTTGAATTAATTCAACTGTGATTGGTTTGTTTTCATCAGGGAGCAAATCTTTTAAAACATGCTTTGCTATGTCCATAGTTATCGGAGCCTTTGTTAGAGAACTATATGCACACAACTTGATCAAAGAACCTTCAAGCTCTCTTACATTTGATTTAATTCTCGAAGCTATAAAGTAAGCCACATCTTCTGGTAATTTAATCCCTTCCATTTCTGCTTTTTTATATAAAATTGCAACTCTCGTTTCTATTTCCGGAGGCTGAATATCTGCTATAAGCCCCATTCCAAATCTTGAACGTAGTCTGTCTGTAATATCTGAAATCTCCATTGGAGGTCTATCACTGGAGATAACTATTTGTTTTTGCTTACTATAAAGTTCATTGAATGTATGAAAAAACTCTTCCTGTGTAGAATCCTTACCAGCAATAAACTGGATATCATCTACCAGAAATATATCCACTGTTCTATACTTATTTTTAAATTCAGTCATTTTTTCATGTCTGATTGCCGAAACAAACTCGCCAGTAAACTGCTCTGAAGAAATATAACATGCATTAATTTCAGGCTTTTTATCCAAAATATAATTCCCTATAGCTGTTATAAGATGAGTCTTACCAAGCCCGACTCCACCATATATAAAAAGAGGATTATAAGCAACTCCAGGATTTTCAGCAACTCTCTGCGCTGCCGCATGTGCGAACTGATTCGAAGGTCCAACAACAAAGGTATCAAAAGTATATTTAGGATTGAAATAGCCCCTTTTTATAGCCGGCTTTTTTTCGTCAATAGATATTAATTCCTGCTCCTTACCCGTAATAATATAATGAATTTTTATTTGATTTCCTGTAATCTGATAAAAGCTGTCACTTATTATCGATGGGAAATTATCCTCTATCCAGTCCTTAAAAAATCTATTTGGAACCTCTATAAAAGCGTTTGAATTCTTTATATCCAAAAGCTTTATAGGAGAAAACCAGAGTTCAAAAATAGATTCACCTACTTTTTGTGCTATAATTTCTAAAACTTTCTGCCAGATTTTATTTATTTCATTCATTTTTCAACAACTTTTAAACATTTGTTAAAAACTATCATGTTGAGAGCCTGTTAAATAAAAAAGTTTTTAAAATTCAAATGGTTATACATATAACCTCTTTTTAAGACCTTTTCATTATATCCTATAATTAACAAAGTGAGCAATAAATTGTTTAAAATCTGTAGAATAAATTCATATTTCAACATTAATAAAAATCTTCATTATTAAAAGGTTAACTTTATAAAAAATCAGTACAAATTTTAAACACTAAAACAAATTATAAAAAAAGTAAAAAAAACATCTTTAAACATAAACAACATCACCTATCACTACTTCTATAAAAAACAAAAAAAAGATTAAAAAACAGAAGAAAATCTTTTAAGATAAGCTTCAATAAAAACATCTATATCACCATCTAAAATCTGTTCAACATCATAAATCTCAATATCAGTCCTGTGATCTTTTATCAGCCTATAAGGATGAAGTATATAAGACCTGATCTGATTTCCCCATGCTATATCTTTTTTGTCACTTATAATAGACTTTATCTTATCTTCCTGTTCTTTCTGTAAAAGAGCATAAAGTTTTGACCTTAATATCTTCATTGCAATTTCTTTATTTCTATGCTGAGATCTTTCAGTTTGACAGTTAACAATAATACCTGTAGGAATATGAACAATTCTTACAGCTGATGAAACCTTATTAACATGCTGACCACCTGCTCCCGAAGCTCTAAAAGTATCGATTCTTAAGTCCTCATCTTTTATTTCAACCTCAATATTATCTTCTATTTCTGGATAAATACTGACAGCTACAAAAGAAGTATGTCTTCTTTTATTTGCATCAAATGGAGAAATTCTTACAAGTCTATGAACTCCGGCTTCTGATTTTAAATATCCGTAAGCATATAATCCTTCAACAGTAAAAGTTACATCCTTTATTCCTGCTTCTTCTCCTGATTGTAAATCAATAATGTTCACTTTAAATCCCTTTTTTTCAGCCCATCTTAAATACATCCTCATGAGCATCTCAGCCCAGTCCTGACTTTCTGTGCCACCTGCTCCAGGATGGATTGATACTATAGCATTATTTTTATCATGTTCTTTATTAAGTAAAAGCCTCAATTCAAGCTTTTCAATATTTTTTTTAGTTTCTTCTATATCTTTTTCTAAATCATGTAAAAATAAATATCCTTCTTCTTCTGACTCTGAAATATTTAACGCTTCTTCAAGATATTCAATCTTATTGATAAAAGAGTCTAAAGGTTCAACTATTTCCTGAAGACTATTTTTTTCCTGCTGAATTGATTTTATTTTTTTTATATCTTTCCAGTTAACTTCCTTCTGAAGTTCTATATCAAGTGTTTTAATTTTCTCTTTAAGCTTATCTATTTCAAAGACAACCTCTTAAAGAAAGAACTTTTTCTTTAGTTTCTTTTAAATTAATCTTTAAATCTTCATATGTAACCATTTTTTACCTCCAAAGCTTATATTTCCAATTAAAAAAATTAAAGAAAAAACAATACATAAATAAGCGAATATATCACCATATTTTATGTAAAAGCTGTTTTTTTCGTTTTCCTGTATATTTTCAACTAAATAAGTTCGTTCAAATAGCTTTGTTTTATTTATAATCCTTCCTTTACTGTCGATAAAACCAGAAATACCAGAATTTGCAGCTCTTATTAAGGGTTTTCTATTTTCAATTGCTCTAAACACAGCCATTGAAAAATGCTGATACGGTCCAGATGTCTTTCCAAACCAACCATCATTGGTGATATTGACAATAAAATTTCCACCTTTTTGATAAAACTTTCGTACTTGTCCCGGAAAAATACTCTCATAGCAGATTAAAGTTGCAAACTTTCCAAATGGAGTGACTGCTAAATTATAACTGCTACCACTCTGATAATCTCCGACACCTACAGTCAATTTATCTATAAAAAATAAAATCTTTCTTAAAGGAACATATTCACCAAATGGTACTAAATGTATTTTATCATAAAAATAAGCGGTCACTCCATTTGAATCAATCAAGACAGCACTGTTTGTATATTGATTTTCCTGCCTTTCCATTATAGTTCCAACCAGTAAATATATATTTTGTCCTTTAACAAAGTTAATTAAATCCGAGGTAAAGTATTTATTTTTTTCGTATATAAAAGGTAGAGCTGTTTCAGGCCATACAACTAATTGGGGATTAGATGATTTAGCTTGAATTGTAAGATTTTTATAAATATTTAAAATTTCATTTATTTTGTTAAAATCCCACTTTTCATGCTGAGGAATACTTCCCTGAATTACAGCTACTTTTAGAGTTTGACTATCAATTGGCTCATTTAGTTTTATAACTCCATAAATTATGGTTAAAGCAAATATTATGACAATTCCAGCTGTGCTTAAAACAACAGGAATATATGATATGAGAGGATATCGAGTTTTAAGTTTTTTAAAAATCAATAAATCAAAAATCAAGCAATTAAAAAGAATAATAAGATAAGAAATTCCGTAAATTCCTGTTATATCAGCAATCTGATTAATAATTAAAAATTTATACTGACTGTATCCTAATATAGCCCATGGGAAGCCTGTAAAAAGATATGTTCTTAAAACTTCAAAACTGACCCATATAAAAGGTGCATAAAATGAAGTTGGTAAATTATTTTTTAATAAATTTTTATATATTAAAGCAAAAAAAGCTGGGTATAGAGCAAGATATAGAGCTAATAGACCAACTATAACATAGCTTAAAATAAAAGGTACAGAGCCATAAAAGTAAAGAGAATGATAAATCCAGTAAACATTGCCTAAAAAATATAAAAATCCAAAAACCAATCCACCTTTAAAAACAGTTCTGGAATCTTGAGCTTTATATAAAAAGAAAAAAAATGGTAAAAAAGAAACCCATGCAAGGAAAAAAACATCAAATGGTGCAAAACTTAGAATTAACATAATAGCAGATAAAAATGGTAAAAAATACTTTTTAACAGTGTTAACTAAATAACTTTTTGTTTCTTTTATAAAATCTGGCCACAACATCAGATAATTATGTTATCATAAAAGTTAAAGTTATGGTTACTATTTGCATTATTCCTGCAAGGTTTGCTTCAACACGATTCCCTGGTAAACCTCTTGCACTTCTTCAAAAGAAACCACTTATTCAACATGTGTATGAAAAAGCGAAAATCTCTCACTTTATTGATGATGTTTTTGTAGCTACTGATGATGAAAGAATACTAAAGTGTGTGGAGAGCTTTGGTGGAAAAGCAATAATCACATCAAAAACACATCCTTCTGGTACAGATAGAATAGCCGAGGCAGTTGATAGCTTGATAAAAAAAGGATATAATTTGGAAGGTGACTCCATTGTAATTAATGTTCAGGGCGATGAACCGATGATTAAGCCTGAAATGATTGAACAGCTTGTAAAACTTATGAAAGAAGGTTATAATGTGGATGAGACTTCTCAGCTTATTGGAACTCTTGTAACAAAAATCGATGATGAAAAAATTTTTAAAAATCCTAATATTGTGAAAGCTGTTTTTGATGAAAATGGATATGCCCTGTATTTTTCACGTTCTCCAATACCATTTGACAGGGAAAAATTTATAAAAGGTGATTCTACAAATAATTTTATGTACAAGCATATAGGAATTTATGGATATACAGTTGAAATTCTTAAAAAATTTGTCACTCTACCCCAATCAACACTTGAAAAGGTTGAGTCTCTTGAACAGCTCAGAGCACTTGAAAATGGAATAAAAATCAAAGTAAATATTACAGAATATGATTCCTTTGGAATAGATACACCAGAAGACCTGGAGGTAGCAGAAAAATGCCTAAGTACATATTTATAACAGGGGGAGTAGTGTCAGCTCTTGGTAAAGGTATCGCAGCATCTGCAATTGGTGCTTTACTTGAGACAAAGGGATTTAAGGTTACAATCCAGAAGCTTGACCCATATATAAATGTTGATCCAGGAACTCTGAGTCCTTTTGAACATGGAGAGGTTTATGTTACTGATGATGGTTGTGAAACAGATTTAGATCTCGGGCACTATGAAAGGTTCACTCATCTTATTGCTTCACATGTTAATAATTATACATCAGGAAAAATTTATTTTAATGTTATATCCAAAGAAAGAAAAGGTAGTTATCTTGGACACACTGTTCAGGTTGTTCCACATGTTACCGATGAAATAAAGGAAGCTATAAAATCAGCTGCAGGAGACAATGATTTTGATGTTGTTATAGTCGAAGTTGGAGGAACTGTAGGAGATATTGAAGGGCTCCCTTTTCTTGAAGCAATAAGGCAGTTTCGGTATGATGTTGGTAGAGAAAATGTTTTATATATTCATCTGACCCTTGTTCCATATGTAAAAAGCGCTGGAGAACTTAAAACAAAACCAACACAACACAGTGTGAACAGTTTGAGGGCTATTGGTATCCAGCCGGATATTTTACTGTGTCGCGCTGACAGGCCAATTCCTCATAGTTTGAAAAAAAAGATCGCTCTTCACTGTAACCTTGATTTTGATGCTGTTATTTCAGCCCATGATGTTGAAACCGTTTATGCAGTCCCTTTAAACTTTCAAAATGAGGGACTTGACCTTTTAATAGAAAAAAAATTTTCTTTCCCTCATAGAATCGGCGATCTTTCTTTATGGGAAGAGATTGTTGATAAGATTAAAAATCCTAAAACAGAGGTTAATATAGCAATTGTTGGTAAATATGTAGGTCTTAAGGATTCTTATAAAAGTCTTAATGAAGCATTAATTCATGGTGGTATTGCAAATGATGCGAAGGTCAATCTTATATGGGTAGATTCAGAAGATATAGAAAAAGATGGAGCAGGTATGCATCTTTCTGAGGCGCACGGTATATTAATTCCTGGTGGTTTTGGCAGTCGGGGGATAGAAGGCAAAATTGAAGCAATAAAGTATGCAAGAGAAAATAAAATACCATTCTTAGGTATCTGTCTTGGTATGCAGTGTGCAGTAATTGAAATAAGCAGGCATCTTGCAGGACTCAGGGCTCACAGTACCGAATTTGATCCAGATACGGAGCATCCTGTTATTTATTTAATGCAGAAATGGTTTAATCCAAAAACTGAAAAATATGAAATAAGAACAGTAGATTCTCAGAAAGGTGGAACTATGAGGCTTGGTGCCTATCCATGTGTCCTTAAAGATGGAACAAAGGCATATGAAGCTTACAGAGTAAAAGAAATTTCTGAAAGACATAGACATCGATATGAGTTTAATAATAAATATCTTCCGATTCTTGAAGAAAAAGGAGTGTTATTCAGTGGAACTTCGCCAGATGGTCAGCTTGTAGAAATAATCGAATTAAGAGACCATCCATGGTTTCTTGGTTGTCAATTCCATCCAGAGTTTAAGTCCAAGCCCTTTAAACCGCATCCTTTATTCAGGGCTTTTATTTCTGAATCTTTAAAAGGAAGAAGAACACTTTTTTAAAATTTATTCTGCTTTTTTTCTTTAGACAATCATTATAAATATTAAAATTTTATTGCTTATTCACGAATATTATTGCGAATATAAATATCCATCTTTACATCATTAGAATGTGAAAATTAGTAGTATATTTAATTAAAATCAAATACTACGAATTAAATAAACAATTAGAAATACTAAAATTATAAGAAGACATATTATAAGAAGTATATCAAGTAAAGTAGAAGGTTGATATGTATCTTCATCAATCTGTTTTTCGATTTTTTTATACCGTATAAAAGCAAGAAATCCCATCAATCCACCAAGAGAAATAAGAACTATGCCAAAAAAAGTGGAGTATTCTGCTTCACTTGAATGAAAAGGTTGTTTTCCTAGAATCAGATAAAACTGTTTTACAAAGAGAGCAAATTTTTCTACAACAAATCCAAAAGCCATTATTCCAATGCTTGTTCTTATCCATGAAAGGAAGGTCCTCTCATTAGCAAGATGGACTCTTCGATTACGAACTTTTGGATGGATATTATCCTGTTCATTCATACTGTTAAAATTTTAAAAAATTATTAAAAAACCGCAATAGTGTAAAGTGCTTAAGACGTACCTATTTTAACACACCTAATGTTTAAAAAATACCTTTTATTTTTCGCCAGTAGAATTGCTTCAATACTCCATTTTTTCTTATTATATAAAAATGTCACGGTTATATATTTCGGGTAATGAAGCAATTGCGTATGGATTAATAAATGCAGGCGTAAGATTCATCACAGGTTATCCAGGTACTCCTTCAAGTGAAATTATTCCAGCAGCCCAGAAATTAAAAAAACAACATGGTTTGAAAGCATTTATTGAATGGTCAATAAATGAAAAGGTAGCTTATGAGATAGCCTACGGAGCAGCTCTGTCAAATATAAAAAGTGCTGTTACAATGAAACAGGTGGGACTTAATATTGCCATGGATCCATTTATGAATTCTGCTTATGTTGGTACAGTTGCATCAATGGTTGTTGTAAGCGTTGATGACCCTGGTCCGCATTCATCACAAACTGAGCAGGATAGTCGATTTATAGCAATGGCTGCAAAAATTCCAGTTTTAGACCCATCCACAGTCCAGGAAGCTTATGAGTTTGCTAGAAAAGCTACTGAGTTGAGTAATAAATATAACATGCCAGTCATGCTCAGGAGCTCAACCAGAGTGTCACATGCTCGAGCTGATGTGAGGATAGATGAAGAGTTATATAATGAACCAATGGAGGCTAATTTTAAAACAGCTAAAAACTGGCATGAATTTATCTGGAGATTTGCAGCTACACCAAAACAGAGACTGAAACTGCACGAACTTCTAAATGATAAGATTAAAAAAATTGCAGATGAAAATAAAATTAAGCTATTTTTTAATGGTAAAATTTTGATGCTTTCAAGTGGAGCAGTTTTTTCTTATTTGTATGAACTGATTGAAGATTATAAACTTCAGGATAGACTAACTCTTGGAAAAATTGATATGCCATATCCTCTTAATTTTCAGGATTTTTCTCAATTTCAAAGAGTTATTGCTGTTGAAGAAACCTATCCAGTGATAGAGCTTCAACTTAATACAGAAGGACGAAGAAATGGATTAGTACCAGGCGAGGGTGAACTCACGCCAGAAGTATGTGAGGATATTCTTCAAAGACTTGGGTTAATTGAAAGAAAAAAAATAGTTACAGTTCCTGCACTTAAGAGACCTTCTTTATGCCCTGGATGTGCTCACAGGATTTCTCTTTTTGCAGTCAAGAAGGTTTTTGGTAAAAAGGCAATCTATGCTGGGGACATAGGCTGTTACACTTTAGCACTTAATTTTAATGTTACAGATACAGTATTGTGTATGGGAGCAAGCGTATCGTTTGGATTTGCATTAAAGAAAGCTTTTGAACTCTCTGATAAAGATAGGGATGTGGTTTCAATTATAGGAGATTCAACCTTTTTTCATTCTGGAATTCCTCCATTAATTGATGCTGTTCATTATAAAGTGCCATTTTTAGTTGTTATTCTTGACAATCAGACAGTTGCTATGACAGGTAATCAAAAGACTCTATCGGATTCTGAAAGCTCCACAGATGTAGCATTAAAACCAATTATTATAGAAAATGTCATAAAAGGACTTGGAGTCAATTTTGTGCAAGTTGTTGATTCTTATGATTTTGAAACTTCTCTTAAGCTTTTAAAGGAAGCTAAGAAATTCTTAAAGGATAGTTCTGAACCTGCTGTTATTGTCTTCAGACATCCCTGCATTAATACAAAGAAGGGGTTGAGTATTAATCCAGTATACGCTATTAAGATAGATAAAAAACTCTGCAAGGGCTGTAAGGTCTGCGTAAATGAGTTTGAATGCCCTGCAATTATTTTCAATGAAGAAGAAAATAAGGCAGAGATAGACAGAAATCTGTGTATAAGCTGTGGTTGTTGCGTTTATTCATGTCCAACAAAGGCGATAATTAAGGGAGAAATAGTAAAAGAATAAAATGAAACTTGTGATTATCGGAAAAGGTGGACAGGGTGTGATATTCTTTTCAAAACTGATTGCTCAGGCAGCAATCAAAAAAGGTACCAGTGTTTGCTCTACTGAAATTAAGGGAATGGCTAAAAAAGGCGGTGTTGTTGAAGTTCAAATGAAGATAGCAGAGGGGCTAAGTGGCTTCGTTCGCAGAGGCACTGCTGACCTTGTTATTCTTTTAAGTGATGATTTGACTGATTATGCCCAAACATTTGGAGAAAAAATTTTTACATTTACAAAATCACAGATAGATGATGCATTAAAAATTGTTTCATCTCGCTATATAAATACCTTTCTTCTTGGAATTTTTGTAAAAAAGACAGATTTATTTAGCTGTGAAGATTTTATAAAGATACTCGATGATGAAAATAAAAAATCATTTATAAAGGGGTGTGAATATGTTCAATCCTGAAAAGGAGACTCTTCCAAGAGAAAAACTTGAAAAGCTTCAGATTGCACAATTTAAAAAGACTTTAAAATATCTGAAAAATTCAAGATCAAAACTCAAGGAAAAATATAAACATGTTGAACCTGAGGATATCACAAGCCTTGAAGACTTAAAAAACTTACCCCTTACTACAAAAGATGAACTTAAAGACTGTTATCCTTTCGATCACATTGCTATTGATCCGTCCAGTTGTGCAAGAATGCATTTAAGTTCAGGGACAACAGGTGTACCGGTTATAAATGCGATGACTCGTAATGATATTGCTCAATGGTCAGAGATGATGGCTCGATGTCTTGCCTGTGCAGGCCTTACTGAAAAAGATAGAATTCAGATAATGCCTTCCTTTGGACTTTTTAATGGCGGATTTGGTTTTCACTATGGTGCAGAATGTCTTGGTTGCTTTGTCGTCCCTGCTGGAGCGGGCCGTTCTCTTATGCAACTTAAACTTATTAAAGAACTTGAGGTTACAGCAATAGGAGCAATAGCATCATATCCTGCAAGACTGATAGAGGTTGCCCGAGAAAGCGATTTTGATTTCAGACAGACAAAGCTAAAAGTGGCGATTCTGGGAGCAGAAACATGGTCAGATGAATATAGAAATAGAATTGAAGAAGAGATGGGGGTTAAAACATTTGATATAATCGGACTTACAGAAACAGGAGGAATAGGTCTTGGTATAGACTGTCCGGCAAGATCAGGAATCCATGTCTGGGAAGACCACTATATTGTTGAAATAATTAATCCTGGCAATGACAAGCCTGTAGAACTCGGAGAAGAAGGAGAGATGGTTATTACCACCATTACAAGAGAAGGCCTTCCTCTTATAAGATATAGAACAAGAGATATATCAAGAATTTTAACTTATGAAAAATGTGACTGTGGCAGAACTCATGTAAGAGTGGACAGAATTAAAGGTAGAACCGATGATATGCTTAAAGTTAAAGGAGTCAATTTCTATCCATCTCAGGTTGAGCAGATTTTGCTTAAATACAAGGGCATTTCTCCTTATTATCAACTAGTTATTGAGACAGTAAAAGGAAAAGATGAGATGACTATAATCGTTGAAAAGGTTAATAATGGAATCACCCAGAAAGAGCTTGAGCACCTTGATCTCGAACTTTATGATTTTCTTGCTTTTCATAGTAAAATTCAGATTGTTCCAGAGGGTACTATTCAAAGAGTTCCTGGCAAAGCAACGAGAATTATAGATAAAAGAAAAAAGACGTAAGTGTTATCAATATATTTTGTTCCACGTGGAACAAAATCCTTTTTGTTGATTTTTTATGGTTTGCGATACGATTCGAAAGAGAGCTATGTCAATAGTAACATAGGCTAATTTAAACAGTTAATGAATGAGCGATATAGGTTAACGATTTAATGAATTTATTTTTGCAATCTATTTTATGAATCACCGAGATGGTTTAAAATCTTTTAACAAAACACGGAATTTACAGGACAGGGAAACTTATAATTCTTTATTTTTGATGTCTTCCCAGAGATTGTCCATTTCTGATAAATTCATCTCTTTTAAGTTCTTGCCTTTTTCTCTGGCAAGCTCTTCAAGTTTTTTAAACCTTTCTTCAAATTTTCTATTTGTTTTCCTCAAAGCAGTTTCAGGATCAATTTTGAAAAAACGTGCAAGATTCACAATACTGAATAATAAATCGCCAATTTCTTCTTCTGTTTCATTTTTTCTGCCTGATTTGATGGCTTCTTCAACTTCATTCAGTTCTTCTTTGATTTTATCAATCACTCCATCAGTATTTTCCCAGTCAAATCCAACCCTGGCAACTCTTGATTGAATTTTATATGCTCTGAGCAATGCTGTAAGTGTTGGTGGAATCCCTTCAAGTATTGAGCTACAAAGCTTGCCTTCCTCTTTTTTCCTTTCATCCCACTGATTTAATACTTCTTCAGATGTTTTAAATTCAGCGTTTCCAAAAACATGAGGATGTCTTCCAATCATCTTCTTAGAAATTGTATCTATTACATCATTTATATCAAAATTGCCCTCTTCTCTTGCTATCTGACTATGAAAAACTATTTGAAGTAGTAGGTCTCCCAGTTCTTCTTTGATGCCATTTATGTCTTTTTTTTCAATTGCTTCAATCAGTTCATAAGTTTCTTCAAGAAGGTATCGTTTAAGTGTATCATGGGTTTGAGCTCTGTCCCATGGACAGCCTTTTTCAGAACGAAGAGTTTCCATGATTTCTATTAGTTTTTGAAATTTTTCATCCAATTGCATCCTCCAGGATAGCATAGAAATTTTTTAATGTCTCTGATGTATGGCTAAGAGAGAAAATGCTTTCTCCTCTTTCACTGAGTTTTCTTAGATTTTCATCAAAAAAAACATATCTGATTTTTCCGAATTGTTTTGTTAACTCATCTTCTTCAACCTCATTGAAAGCCTGATTAATAATTAGAGCTTTATTTTTAGGCATTATTCCAACTTCATTTACAAGATTGTTTATTCTTGTAGCAGCTTGCATACTGGTTTTAGAAGGGCTACTTACTATAAATAAAAAGTCGATTTTATTGACAATTCCTCTGCTTATATGTTCCATTCCTGCTTCATTGTCAACAACTATATATCTGTACTGTTCTGAAATTTCCTGAAGAATTCTTCTTAAAATATTATTTACAGCACAATAACATCCGCTTCCTTCGGGTCTTCCCATTACAAGAAGATCAAATCCCTGACTTTCTGCCATAATTCTATTTATTTGAATCTCAAGCCATTCATCAAGAGAGATTCCTTCTGGTTTATTTTGCATAGCATGGTCTCTTATTGATGCAAGGGTTTCATTAACTCTAACTCCAAGAAGTTCAGGAAGGCAGAAATTAGGATCTGCGTCCACTACAAGTACAGAATGTGCTTTATTCTCTGAGAGGTATCTTACTGTTAATGCAGCAAGAGTACTCTTGCCTGTACCACCTTTTCCAGCGAAAACTATAAAATAATTCATGTTCCTATTAGCTTAATAATATTAAGTAAATCACTGAATTTATCAATTAAAAAATCAGCATCCTTTAAAAATTCTCTGTCTCTATATCCATATGTAACTGCCGCTGTTTTCACTCCAGCTGATTTTCCAGCCTTAATATCAAGCTCACTGTCTCCAACAATAATTGTTCTGTCACAGGATGTTTGCAACTTTTTAATTGTTTCAAGGATTGGCAATGCTGAAGGTTTTCTTTCAGAAAATAGATCACTGCCACCTACAAAATCAAAATATTTTAAAAGTCCGAGACTGTTAAGCGTCTTAATGCTTAGGTCAGTAAGTTTATTTGAAATTACAGCTTTTTTGAAGTCTTTTAATTGGTTAAGAGTTTCTTTCACCTGAGGATAAGGTCTGGAATAATCTGTTATATGTTCTTTGTAATAGTTGATAAAACATTCAAGCATTGGCTCTTTAAAACTGAAAATTCCCCTTGCCTCTAAAGCTTTTTCTATAAGACGATTAACTCCTTCTCCGACCATCTTTCGTACTTCATCTTCTGAAAAACCTGAGATGCCTTTTTCTTCGAAGCAGTAGTTCAATGCTCGAGTTATGTCTTTGCAGGAATCTACGAGTGTGCCATCAAGATCAAAAATAATAAGTTCAATAGACATACTATTTAGTATAACATGCATTCTCTTATTCTAAAAATTCTGCTATAATTAAAGCATGGCGCGGATAGATGCTTTTTTTAAACTAATGCTTGAAAACAAAGCAAGTGATTTACATCTTGTTGCTGGAAGCCAGCCTGTTTTAAGAATCAACGGAGAACTTGTAAGAGTTCAATATAAAGTTTTCGATAATGAGGATTTGAGGAAGCTTCTCTATGAGATTACTCCTGAAGAAAAAATCAAAATATTTGAAGAAACAGGAGACCTCGATTTTGCTCATGAGATTCCAGGCGTTGCTCGTTTTCGTGTTAATTACTTCAAGCACAAAGAGGGTGTGGGGGGAGCATTCAGACATATTCCCAATGAAATAAAAACCATTGATCAACTTGGATTACCTCAGGTCTTGAAACAATTCGTAATGCTTAAAAAAGGAATTGTGCTTGTTACAGGACCCACTGGTTCAGGTAAATCCACTACTCTGGCTGCAATGATTGATCACGCTAACACAAACAGAAAAGAAAGAATTATAACAATCGAAGATCCTATAGAGTTTATTCATCCAAACAAAGGATGCGTTATTTCTTACAGAGAAGTAGGAACGCATACAGAAAGCTTTGCAAAGGCTCTAAGAGCAGCTTTAAGAGAAGACCCTGATATAATTCTTGTGGGTGAAATGAGAGATATTGAAACAGTTCAGCTTGCTTTAGAAGCTGCAGCAACAGGACATCTTGTATTCAGTACTCTTCATACTTCATCTGCAATTAAAACAGTTGATAGAATTATAGATGTTTTCCCACCTGAGCAGCAGGCGCAGGTAAGGACATCTCTCAGTGAATCCCTTGAAGCAGTTGTTGCACAGACTCTTATAAAAAGGGCAGATGGAAGAGGAAGAGTTGCTGGATGTGAAATTTTAATTAATAGTTACGCTGTTGCAAACCTTATAAGAGAAGGTAAAACTCATCAGATACTTTCAATTATGCAGACAAGTAAAAAAATAGGAATGCAAACTATGGACGATACTTTACTTCAGCTTCTTCAGGAACAGAAAATCTCTCCGGAAGATGCATATGAAAGAGCAACCGATAAACAGAAGTTTGCCAAATTCCTCAAGGAAATTCCCGAAGGTCTTAAATGAGAAAGCAGGAACTTGATTTTATATTAAAAAATCTTGTGAATTATCATCCTGAAATTTCAGATATAGTTTTTACTGTTGGTAAGCCTTTTCAGGTTATTCTCTGGGGAGAATTAAAACCAGTAATACTGAAAACCTGCCCAATAGAAGTGTTGATGCCTTTTCATACAGAAACTATTGCTTTAAGCCTGATTTCAAATGTTCAAACAAAATTACTGGATAATTATTTTAACAATGGCTACTGTGATTTTTCATGCTCTCTTGAAAATCTAAGATTTAGAGTAAATATATTTTCTCAGCGAGGAAACTTTTCAATTGTAATGAGGAAACTTCCTGAAAGGATTCCAACAGTAGAAGAGCTTCATTTACCAAAAATTATATATGATATTGCTCAGGAAAAATTTGGACTTGTTCTTGTTACAGGACCCACTGGTTCAGGTAAATCCACTACTTTAGCACTCATTCTTGATCTTATAAATGAGTCCAGAGCCTGTCACATAATTACCTTAGAAGATCCAGTTGAATTTATTCATATTCATAAAAAATCTACTTTTAATCAAAGAGAGCTTGGTGTTGATTTCTTCAGCTTTGCTGATGGACTGCGTGCTTCATTAAGACAGGCTCCCAATGTAATACTTGTTGGAGAAATAAGAGACAGGGAGACTCTTGAGATTGCATTGATGGCTGCTGAAACAGGACATCTTGTTTTAAGTACTCTTCACACAACAGATGCTGGACAGGCAATTCATAGAGTGTTGAGTATGCTTCCTCAGTCAGAAGAACCTTTTACGAGACTTCGTCTTGCAGAATCTCTTAAATGGGTTGTAAGTCAGAGGCTTCTTCCAAAAATGGGTGGTGGCAGAATAGTAGCAACAGAAGTTATGAGGAAAAATCTCAGAATAAGAGAATTAATATTAAATGGAGAGACTCCTGAAAAAACCTTTTATGATGTTATTGAAACATCTGGAGCCTTTGGTATGCATACTTTTGATCAAAGCATAATAAACCTTTACAATGAGGGTTTGATTACTGAAGAGGTAGCTATGGCTTATGCATCAAGTAAAACTAATGTTAGACAGGAACTTGATAAAATTAAAATTCAAAGAGGTGAAAAAACTACCGACCTTGAAGGTTTAAGTATAGATGTTGATTATGAGAAAAAAATCAAAAGAGGTATTTAATGCCTAAGGCTGTAATATATGGAAAAGATGGAAATAAAATACAGAAAATACTCACAGCTTTAAAATCTCAAGGATTTAATTGCTTAACTGTTTTATCTTATGATGAAGCAGTATTATTGTTAGAAACGGAAGATGATATAATTTTTGTTATAAATGAAGGCAATGATTCAAATAAATTGATTCAAAACATTACTAGTTTACCGATGTATAAAAGACGAAATATTTTCCTTGTAATTGTAGGAGATAATGTTCCCACAATGAGCAGACTTTTTGCCTTTAAAGAAGGCCTGAATTTAACTGTGAACACCAAAGATATTGAAAATTTTTCTGCTTATTTTAAAAAAACATATCTTGAATATAAAAATTTCTATAAAAATTTTAAAGAACTAGCTATTAAGTATTAACCTTTTAAAAACAAAATTTTTGGAATGTTAGTAGGTTAATATTTAAAAAATCCGCACTGGAATTTTACTATCTTTTAATTTCTAATTAAATCGTAAAGCTTATTTATATCTTTTATAATAATTTTGTGCTTATTTTCGTAGATATAACCTTCTTTTTTTAGTTTGCTTATTACTCTTATCGCTGTTTCTGTAGTTGTTCCAGCCATTTCAGCAAGCTCCTGTTTTGTGAGTTTTAAATCTATCAAAACTCCATCTGAAAGTTTTTTACCATATTTTGTGGTAAGCTTAAAAAGCTGATGTATTATTCTTGAAGGAACATCTTCTAATGCAATATTTTTAAGGGTATCAATTCCTGATTTTAATCTTGTAGTGATATGATGCAACAACTGACTGTGCAATTCTGGATATTTATTAAAAATTTGAAGGAATATCTCTCTTTTAATTTTCCCTACTTCACAATCCTCCATTGCTATGGCATTGGCTGGATAAGGGAATCCTTTAATTACTGCCAGAGTACCAAAAAAATCAGGTGCATCAATGATTTCAAGAACTACGTCTCTTCCATCAGCCGAAGATTTAGAGATTTTAACCTTACCCTTCAAGAGAAAATAAGACCATAAAGGTTCATCTCCTTCGTTAAAAATTGTTTTTCTTTTTTTGAAATTTTTTATTATTAAATTATTTTCAAGCTTTAACAGATCATCACTACTCAAATTGTTAAAAATAGCAATTTCTTGTAACATAGCTAATTTTAACAAAATTTTATGATTTTAATCATAGTTTTATTTATGAAATTCTATTAATATTAAAACCAGGATTTAATAATAAAAAAGGAGGTCTGGCTATGTTTTGTAGGCAGTGTGAACAAACATCAAATCAAATTGCGTGCACCAAACTTGGGATATGCGGTAAACAACCAGATGTGGCGGTATTGCAAGACTTGCTCTTATATGCTCTTCAAGGACTATCCAGCTATGCAAAAGAGGCATTGAAAGGGGGTAAACTTGGCAACAAGGTAAACAAATTTACTATTGCTGGACTTTTTGCAACACTTACAAATGTTAATTTTGATGGTGAAGCAATTAAGAATTTTATTTATGAAGCAGTAAGGCTTAGAGATGAGCTTAAAAACGAGGGCTTTAGAGTTACAGAAACAGACGCATCTAAATTTATACCATCAGATAACTTTGCAGAACTTGTAAAACAGGGAGAAGAAGTCAATGAAAAACTTTTTAAACAGTCATCAGATGAAGATATTCAATCATTGAAAGAAACAACACTTTATGCATTGAAAGGTATTGCTGCATATGCGGATCATGCTCAGATTCTTGAACATGAAGACGAAAATGTCTATGCTTTTATCTATGAAGCTCTTGATGCCATGCAGAGAGATGGAGATTTGAATTTCTGGCTTAATATGGTTCTTAAAGCAGGAGAGATTAATCTCAGAACAATGGAACTTCTGGATGCTGCAAATACTGGCAAATATGGACATCCAGTCCCAACTGCTGTACCACTGGGTCACAAAAAGGGTAAGGCAATAGTGGTTTCAGGGCATGATTTAAGAGATCTTGAGCTGTTGCTACAGCAGACAGAAGGTAAGGGAATATATATTTATACGCATGGCGAAATGCTTCCATGTCATGGATATCCAGAGCTTAAACAATATAAACACTTTTACGGACATTATGGCACAGCCTGGCAAAACCAGCAGAGAGAATTTTCTCAGTTTCCAGGTGCAATTCTTATGACGACAAACTGTATTATAAAGCCACAGGATTCATACAAAGACAGAATTTTTACAACAGGAGTTGTTGGCTGGCCAGGTGTTAAGCATATAAAAGATAAGGACTTTACAGAAGTAATAGATAAGGCACTTGAACTGCCAGGATTTACTGAAGACAAAGATGGCAAAACTGTTATGGTAGGATTTGCAAGGAATTCTGTCCTTTCTATTGCTGATAAGGTAATAGAACTTGTAAAGGCTGGCAAGATTCGTCATTTCTTCCTTGTTGGAGGATGTGATGGAGCAAAACCTGGAAGAAGCTATTATACAGAGTTTGTTGAGAAAGCACCAAAGGATACGGTAATCCTTACCCTTGCATGTGGAAAATTCAGATTTTTTGATAAAGAGCTTGGTTCAATTGATGGCATTCCAAGACTGCTTGATGTTGGTCAGTGTAATGACGCTTTCTCTGCCATTCAGATTGCACTTGCACTGGCAAAGGCTTTTAATGTGAGTGTAAACGAGCTTCCACTCTCACTAATTCTTTCATGGTTTGAACAGAAAGCTGTGGCAATTCTCACAACGCTGCTTTATCTTGGAATTAAAGATATTCGGCTTGGTCCAAGCCTTCCAGCTTTTATCAGCCCGAATGTATTAAATGTGCTTGTTAATAATTTTGGGATAAAACCAATTAAGACTGCTGATGAGGATTTAAAGGCGATTCTTGGATAAATCACGCTTTCCTGCTCCTCGGGTTTATTCCCGGGAGCAGGAATTTTTCTCAAGAACTGGTAACCATGCAGATTTAAAATTCTGAAATCTATTTTCTGATATAGCGTTACGTATTTTTTCAAAAAATTGATAATAAAAGTAAAGATTATGAATTGTATTAAGCCTCATGGAAAGAATTTCTCTACACATGTAAAGATGTCTTAAAAAAGCTCTTGAATAGTTTGTACATGTATAACAATCACACTCAGGGTCTAAAGGAGTTGAATCATCTTTAAACTCGCTTCTCTTTATACTTATTTTGCCCTGAGATGTAAAAAGAGTTCCGTTTCTTGCATTTCTTGTTGGCATTACACAGTCAAACATATCAACTCCTTTATCAATAGCGTATATTATATCAATCAGATCTCCAACACCCATAAGATAACGTGGTTTATTCTCGGGCATACAGGGTACTATTTCTTTTAAAACTTCATACATATCTTTTTTTGGTTCTCCAACACTCAATCCTCCGAGAGCATATCCTTCAAAACCTATTTTTAAAAGATCTTCGATGGCTTTATATCTGAGTTCTGTATAAACACCACCTTGAATTATTCCAAACAGTCCGTGTTTACTGTTTTGTTTTTCAAAAAAATCCCTGCATCTTTTTGCCCACTGTGTTGTAAGCATCAGAGACTTTTCAACATAGCTTCTGTCTGAAGGGTAAGGAACACATTCATCAAGCACCATCATAATATCTGAACCGAGAGCAAGCTGAATTTCTATTGCTTTTTCTGGAGAGATAAAATGTGTTGAACCATCAATATGAGAACGAAATTCAACTCCTTCAGTATCTATTGTTCTTAAAGAAGCAAGACTATAAATCTGAAATCCTCCGCTGTCAGTAAGAATTGGAGCAGACCAGTTTATAAACCTGTGTAATCCTCCGAGTTTTTTGATAATTTCATGCCCTGGTCTTAAATAAAGATGATATGTATTGGAAAGAATAATCTCATAACCAATTGAAGCAATTTCATCAGGAGTCATTGCCTTAACTGTACCATTTGTTCCAACAGGCATAAATGCTGGAGTATGCACTATACCTCTTTCTGTTTCTATTATTCCTGTTCGAGCAAAACCGTCCTTTTTCAGGATTTTGAAACGCATTTAATATTTTAGCAGTTAATAACTATCTAATTAAATGGCTGGCATCGCAGGAACTGGATGTATTAAACTCCGGGAATCCTTCTCTACATGAAGAAAATGTAAAAGAAAAACTATCACATATCTGTTTTACTCTAAAGATTATCTTCTTTCTTAAATCAGTGGATAAGTACCTGGAATTTCCAATTTTTTGACCATTTTTATAATAGAGTCTGTTAAGGGATGAAGCAAACTCTGGATAGGCTAATTTCAATTTTTTCCAGTTATCCCATCGTGGCTTAAAAGTGCTTGCTGTTACATGCTTTACTCCGGATTCCCTGGCAAGCTTAAGTATAGATTCAATCTCATATTCATTTATAAAGGGAATTATAGGGTCAAGTCTCAATCCTGTTGGAAGGTCTTTACTTAATTTTTCAAGAGCTCTAAATCGTTCATAAGACGATGGAGCATTTGGTTCAAGCTGTTTGTAATGTTTAAGGGTTGTTACGGTAATTGTTACACATGAGCGCATATCTTTAAGTAAATCTACATCACGGCAGACAATATCGCTTTTTGTGAGTATGAGAATTCTCATTTCATGTTCTTTGAAAATCTTCAGACACTGCCTTGTAAGTTCAAATTTTTTTTCCATAGGAGGATAAGGATCTGAAGTATTACACAGGGAAATTAGTGAGTTTGCAGGAATTTTTTTTATCTCTTTTTGTAGGCTTTCAATGAGTTTTTGTTTGGCACGACAGTTGAAGAACTCTTTTATATAGGATGATGCGTAACAGTACAGACATCCATGTGCACAGCCTGTGTAAGGATTCAGAGAGAATTTTGAAGGACATGTGCACAGCTTGTTTTTCCACGGATCAAAAGAGCGAGTATACATGATTTATTATGCTATAATTTTTCATATGAATGAAACTGACGAAATAAAATTGATGTTTGATAAAATCGCACACAGGTATGACTTTCTTAATCACTTTCTTTCCTTTGGGCAGGATATTATATGGAGAAAAGAAATGGCAGACCAAGTTGTAGATAATAATACTCATCTTGTTTTAGACCTAGCTTCGGGAACAGGAGACTCGGCAATTGCTTTACTTAAAAGGGGAGTTAATGTGATAGGATTAGACATAAGCTTTGAGATGTTAAAAACAGGTGCAAATAAAATAAAAAAAAAGTATTCCAGACAGAGTCAATTATTTAATAAAAAAATATCATTCTTTCCTGTTACAGGTTCTGGATATCAAATTCCTATGAGAGACAGCTTTGTTGACGCTGTTACCTCTGCATTTGGTATAAGAAATATGCATGATACCGAGGATGCTTTAAGAGAAATCTACAGAGTTATCAGACCAGAGGGCAGAGTTGTGATTCTTGAGTTTTCTTTGCCAGAAAGCTCCATCAGAAAACCCTATCTTTTTTATCTGAAAAAAATTATACCGGCTATGGCTTCAATGCTTTCAGTGAAATCAGCTTACGAATATCTGGGAAAATCTATTGAAGAATTTTATAAACCGTCTGAGTTTGTTCGTCTGCTTGACAGATGTGGTTTTAAAAACATAAAAGCTTTTTCCCTAAGTTTTGGTTGCGTTTATCTATATGTTGGCGTAAAATAATTAATTATGCTTCCATATCCAGATATAAGTCCTGAAATTGTAAGGATTGGTCCACTTTCAATTCGCTGGTATGGTTTAATGTACCTCGTTGGATTTATCTCATCTTATCTGATTGTCAAAAGAGAGATACACAGGAGAGGTTTGCGCGTTGAAAAAGATTTTCTTGAAAATCTGTATTTTTATTTAATTCTAGGACTTTTGATTGGTGCAAGACTTGGTTATATCATATTTTATAATCTTCCGTACTATCTTGAGAATCCCCTTGAAATTTTTGCTATATGGCGTGGAGGCATGTCCTTTCATGGAGGACTGATTGGAGTGATCCTGGCAATATGGTTTTTCACAAGAGCTAAAAAGTTTGATTTTTTTACTCTAACTGATATGCTTGTGCTTACCGCGCCTATAGGACTGGGACTTGGAAGAATAGGAAACTTTATAAATGGAGAGCTCTATGGAAGAATAACAGATGTTCCATGGGCAATGATTTTCCCTGACGGAGGACCTCTTCCAAGACATCCAAGTCAGCTTTATGAAGCAACTCTGGAAGGTGTAGCACTTTTTTTAATTTTATGGTTTTTAAAAGATAAGTTCAGTCGTTCAGGGATTGTTTCATCTTTATTTCTTATTTTATATGGAATTTTTCGCTTTGTTATTGAATTTTTCAGAGAGCCTGACCTTCAGGTTGGATATATCCTCGAGGTTTTTACAATGGGACAGATTCTCTGTATAACAATGATAGTAATTGGTGTGGCATTGTTTATCTACAGGACTAAAAAATGATTGAATATTCTCCTGAGCTTATCAAAAGGTTGAATAACTTAAAAAAACACACTTTTTTTGAAATTCTTGATCTTGTTGATAGAGTATTCATAATTGTTGACTACAATGAAAATGTCATCATAGGGAAAAGAGGTTTTTTACCTGAAGAAAAAGAAAGAGGACTTGTTCTTGTTTTCAACAGCCAAATGAAGTTTCAATGGGATGACGAAGCTTTATTAGCTACTTTGGTATTTGGAGGAGCTCGTGAGAAGTGTTACATCCCTATAAATTCGATAGCAGCAGTATTTTCTCCTGAGCTCAGGGTTCAACTTACAGTCCCTGTTTTAAAATTAATTAACTCTGAAGAACCATCTGACTCTTTGAAAAAGGACATTTCTGAGGAAGATAAAATCTCAAAAATAATAAATCTTTCAGACTTCAGGAAGAAAAAATGAGCATGGAAAAATATTTAAAAGAACTTATAATTTATCATTTAAAACAGAAACTTGGCAGACTTCAGCAGGAGTTAGAGTATACACAAGAACCTCCTCCAGATTTAAAAATTTTAAGCTATAGCGTGATCATCGGATATATTGATATCGTGACTGAAAAGGAAATTACATCTGAAAGGATTACTAAATGGAGGCAACTGATTTCTGAAGGATATAAATTAACGATAGTTGTTCCAAAAGATGAAAAACTTAAAATAACAGAAGTTTTATGGAAGGAAGGAATTACTGAAAAAGTAAGTATTGGCACATACGAGATAAATCTATTTCTGCCTTGACATGAAATCTTCTAAACATAGTTTATGAATCTCTTCAGTAACAAATGTCTGTCTTAACATCTTACCTTCTACCATATAAATAACCATTTCAGCTATATTTGTAGCATGATCAGCAATTCTTTCAAGATACTTAGCAATAAACATTCTTTTAAGGGCAAGAGGAATAATATCAGGATTTTTAACCATTAGCTCAAATAGTTCATTATGGTTATTTTTTAGTAATTCATCAACTTTGTCATCTCTTTTAATAACATCGTAACAAAGATCAATATCTTCCTTAACAAAAGCATCTATAGCATCCTCAACCATACTTTCAGTTACTTCTGCCATTTTAGGAATATTTACAAATGGTTTTAAAAAAGGTTCCTGATTAAGCTCTATTGCTCGTTCAGCAATATTTACGGCAGAATCACCCATTCTTTCAAGATCTGTACTTATTTTCATTGCTGTAGTTATAAATCTTAAATCCTTTGCCAGTGGTTGCCTCAGAGCAATTAATCTGATACATTCTTCATTTATTTCAACCTCAAGTCCATTAATAAGATTGTCCCTTGAGATAACTTGTTTTGCAATGTCACTATCTCTTTCAATGAGAGCTTTAACTGATTTTCTTATTCCTTCTTCAACAAGACAACCAAGAATAAGGATTTTTTCTTTTAGTTTTCTTAATTCATCATCCAGAATGCCCATCATTGCCTCCTTGATCTGTTACTTAGAAGCATTTTAACAGTTTTTATGTTATAAATGATAGGTTTTAACAGAAATTTAATATTACTGTAACCCTGTTTTAACATATGCTGTGCTATTATTTTAAATATAAGAACAGGAGCCTGGCTCCGAAAAATATTTTAGAAGGAGGTTTTTATGAAGCAGTTAACTTTCTTAAGCGTTATGCTTTTTGTCTTGCTCAGTTTCACTTTGGGTTATTCTGCTGAGATGCTCAATGGCGCTGGTGCAACATTCCCATATCCTCTTTATTCGAGCTGGGCAGCTCAGTATCAAAAAGCTACAGGTATTAAAATCAACTATCAGTCAATCGGTTCCGGTGGTGGAATCAGACAGATTAAAGAAAGAACAGTTGATTTTGGAGCATCAGATATGGCTTTAAAACCTGAAGAGCTTGAAAAGTCTAAACTCATCCAATTTCCAGCTGTAATCGGAGGAGTGGTAGCAATTATAAATGTTCCTGGAATTTCTTCAGAATCTCTGGTGCTTGATGGAACAACCATGTGCGAGATATTTCTTGGCGAGATCAAACAGTGGAATGATCCTAAGATTAAAGCTTTGAATCCAAAACTCAATTTACCTGCTAATCCAATAACAGTGGTGCACAGATCAGATGGATCAGGAACAACAGCCATATTTACTCATTATTTAAGTGGAGCATGTAAAAAATGGGCTGATCAGGTTGGTTATGGAACAGCTGTAAGCTGGAAAACAGGACTTGGTGGAAAAGGCAATGAAGGTGTGGCAAATTATGTAAAAAGAACGCCTTATTCCATTGGATATGTTGAGTTTGCCTATGCTAGACAGAATAAACTTGCTGTGGCAAAATTAAAAAATCCAGCAGGACAGGTAGTTGCACCTGATTTTGACAGTTTTGCTGAGGCTGCAGCCACAGCTCAACTTGACTCCAAAAATCATTTTTATTCATGGATGACAAACTCTCCTGGTAAAAAAGCATGGCCTATCACAGGTGCTACATATATTCTGCTTGCAAGAGAAAAAAATGATGTCAATAAGTCTGTTATCCAATTTTTTGACTGGGCTTTTAAAAATGGTGATGGAACGGCAAAAAAACTTGACTATGTTCCATTACCAAACTCTGTTAAAGATAAGATAAGAGCGTATTGGAAAAATTATATAAAATAACATTTATAGCCTGGGGAGGGATTTAATCCTTTCCAGGCTATTTTTTAATTACTTCTCACCCCGAGTATTCTGAAAATATTAACAATATCCTGCAAAGAAATCTGTCCCGGTGCAGAATTTATATTTAAACTGGCATATGTTATTAGAGAATAAAATACTGGATTTATTATACGCGAGGGGATTCCTTTTTCACCCATTCCTATAATAATAATTTTATCATTCCTGTGTTTAAGAGTAAAAAGAAGAAGGGTTTCAAGATCCCTTTTTTTATTAACCATTGTTGCAATCTTCACTATATCTGCATTGAGTTTTTTAGCATCTTTAAAAACTACTTCTAATTCATCTACGGAAGGAGTGAGGTCAAATCTATGATAGGAAGCAATTAATTTTATATTATGTTGTTGGCTAATTTGTCTCAAAGATGGAGCCTCTTTTGAGAAAATTTCAATATCAAAAAATTCACAATAGGGTATTAATCTTTCATAAATTTGCAATCTATTGTCAATGTCCTTTTTCCCACCTTCTTGAGAAGACCTTATGGTGCAGAGAATAGGGAGATTAAACTTTTTCTTCGCCAGAGCAAAAATATTTTCTATAGTATTTAAATTATCATCGCATGTTTCAAACATATCAACTCTTAATTCAATAAGATCAGCACCTTCTAATGATTCTTTACTGATAGACAAAATATCACGATCTGTAAGAACGACCGCTATTGCCGGTAGATTTTTAAGCAGCATACTAAAGTTTAACAGTTTTATATCACATCTATCCAAAATAATTTTTAACCATTGAAAAGTGTGGAAATTCCTCTAAAAAATCTCTCTGAAAAGTAATTGTTTCCTCAGAATTGAAAAAAGGGCAAGACAAAGTTTATGGTAAACAGGTAGTGACCCTATTAAAGAATCTTACAGGATTTACATCATCAAAACATGTTGTAGCATTCATAAAGTTTAACTCTGATATAATCTTCAATCATGCAAAACTTAAAGACTTTTTAAACCATACAGGGATCAATTAAAACTGAAGAATCGTTATAATGCCAATTCCTTTAGCAGTAATCTCAAGAAGTCCACAAAAGTAGAGAACTGATTTGAGAAAGTAAAAGAGCCTGGGCATGTTGAGATAGATCTTGTATATAACTTGAGGAGCATCAACAGAGGCTTAACAACGTCTAACTTTAAAAACTATTTCAAAGAGATTTTATTTTGAGGAAAGATGTTTAAAAAGACTATTATATTGAGGCTAATTTATTAAGCTTATATGTTAAAATTTTAAATGTCTTTTAAGCTGGGTAGAATTAGTAATTTCGCAACTCCGTTAACAATCACTATTTTTTTTATTCAGTTTTTTTTAGTTATTTTAGTCTTTGGATATAACTATTATATGGATTCTTCTGAAAGCTGTATTGTCTGTCACAGTTCAAAAGAAAAAATGCAGGATTTTGGTTATCCACAATTTTTTATTACTGTTGAGGATGTTAGAAAGCAGACAGGTCATAAAACGGTTTTATGCAGGGACTGTCATCTTGGAAATGGCAGAGCTTATGATAAAGATATCTCTCACAGGGGAATGTTAAAACCTGTCTTTGTCAATGAAGAAGCTGAACCAGTAGATAGAAAATCTGTATACAGTAAACAAGAGTATAATGTTAATAAGATTGAACCTCTTGGGGATAATGCTCTATTTGAACTTTTACCTAAAAAGCAAGAGAAAGGCGAATTTGTATTGCATCCTGAGATAAGAAATATGCTCTGGCATGACAGAGAAACTAACAGTTTTAATTTTGATCCTGAACTTGCGAAAAAAACCTGTGGTAAAAGAGGTTGTCACGGTGAAGAACTAAAACAGTTTAAAACCTCGATTATGGCAAGAAATTTCAGACAGCGAACTATGAAAACATGGCTTAAGCCATACGGACCACATAACTGCGGACCTTCCTTTGCTGATCTTCCACCGCAAGAGGTTTTAAAAAAAGCTGGTTTTGATTTTACCAATACTGAAAAAATAAGACACGAGATTAATATACCATTTACAGATGAACAGACAATCACAAAACAACGACTCTGCAATGTCTGTCATGCAGGATGTCTTGACTGTCATTATGCTCCATCCAAGGAAAAAGGTTCTCATGCTTTTATAAAAATTCCAGATTCATATAGTTGTATGGGAAGAGGGAGAGGAAATTCAGTCTGCCATACAGGTTCAGCTCATTCAAGAAGAGGCGAGACATATATTGGAAAATTTTATTCAATTCCGCAGGGAAGAGAGGCTGATATACATTTCAAAAAGGGCATTCACTGTGTTGAGTGTCATCAGACAGGCAGAAAAGGAATGGGTGATATGCAAAGAAAAGCAAGTTGTCAGGACTGTCATATGGAAATTGAACAAGCTCACGCAAAATCAATTCATAAGAATTTAACCTGCACAGCCTGTCATGTCAATGAAGCAGGCGGGTATCAAATAACGATATGGGGGAAAGGATATGTTGGAGCAAAGGAAACTCCTTTTAAAAAATATTCACTCTACTACGGAATCCAGAAGCCTTTGATTTTAATGAAAGATCAGAAAGGAATCTGGTTTCCAGTCAAAATATTCCCTCATAGTGTTGGAAACATTAAAAATGATGTGGCTTCATCTGAACTTAGGTTTAGATGGCAGAATTCTGAAACAAGAGACATGTATTACATAGTCGGAACATTTGATGAACTTCCATCTGCAAATAAACATCTTCTATGGTTTCAGATTGAGGAAGTAGCTCATCCATTTGGAAAAGCAAGAAGTTGCGGAAGCTGTCATGGTGATAAACAAATTTCTATTTCTAAGTGGCATTACGAAGATATACAGGGTGCAGAACCATTTCAGGGAGGCTATAAAATAGTTGCTAATAAAAAGGGATTAAGATTGCAGAATTTCTGGCATAATAAAATTGAAGTTTTACCAGGCTTTGATTTATGTGATTTTGCTTCCTGGGTTTATCTTACTGATAAATGGTTCATACCCGGTGATTTTTCAATTAACGTTGACAGGGGAAAATATAAAAAATATCTAAATCTTTACGTAAAAAACCTAAAAAGTATAAAGCAGCTAGAACAAAAAATTAAAAATGAGAAAATCAAATTAAAACTCAATGAAATAAAAGCAATTATAATTCACAATTCAGAAATACAGTGGAATGAATTCCTTAAAAAAAAGCCTCAATAAATGTCCCGATCAGAAACAATAAAAAGAAGCTTAAACCTATTAATGCTGTGAATTTCCATCCAATATATTTTTCTACAAATGGTATAGAAATCAGAAAAATAATAATGATTAAAGGAATTAACAACCCTCCGATAAATACAGTCTGAGATGAGAAAAATCTCAATAACCAGAATAGCCATAGATAATACCATTCCGGCCGAGGTTGATAAGCGGCTGTAAGATCAATTTCTCTGCCAATTACAGGAGGAAAAATAAAAGCACAAACAAGAATTAGCTCAAAGGTAACAATTGCAAAAAATAGAATTTCAATCAGATAATCAGGATAAAACTTCTTCATAGAGGTTTTGATACTCCAAGCTTTTTTATCATATGGAAATGAGCCCAGAGTAAAATTACCACGATCAAAGGGAACCACAACACATGAAGACTGTAAAATCTTATAAGTGTAATACCTGTAACATCATATCCGCCTCTTATAATCAGTAACAGAGTCTGTCCTATAAATGGTATTGAACCCGCTATATTTGTTCCAACAACAGTTGCCCAGTATGACTTCTGATCCCATGGAAGAAGATAACCGGTAAATCCTTCAAGCATGACAACAACAAATATAAAAACACCAACTATCCAGTTCAATTCTCTGGGAGGTCGATAACTTTTTGTAATAAAGACCCTAAAAGAATGAATCATAATACTCACAATTAAAAAATTCGCAGACCATTTATGGATGCCTCTTATTAATTTGCCAAGATTGACATCTTCATGAATTCTTTGAATGCTGAGATAAGCCTCTTTTTCAGACGGCACGTAGTATAAAGATAAAAATAGACCTGACACAAAACACAGAAGAAATGATGTGAATGCAATTCCTCCAAAACAGTAAAAATAGTTAATTCCTTCAGGAATGTCTCTTTCGAAAATTCCCCTGTGAGCCGATTTCAGTCTGAATCTATCAATAAACCAATCTACAATATTCATAACTTTAGCCCAATAAAAATTTTACCATTTTCTATTTTAACAGGAAGTCTATGAAGAGGTTGTCTTGGAGGTCCTGCAAGAACATTGCCTTCAATATCATAGCACCCGCTGTGACAGGGGCAGATAAATTCATTGGCATTTCTGTCAAAATTCACAAAACAACCAAGATGAGTACAGACAGGTGAAAGAGCAATTAATGAATTGTATCTAACAAGAAATATTTTCATTTTCATATTCTCATTGATTTTTACTTCTATTTTTTTTACTCCTTCTCTTGGTATGCTGTCAGAGTCAATTTCATAAAATTTATAGTTTTTCTTCTTTGATTTACTTGGTTTTAAATAAAATACGCCGGTTATGATAAAAATAAAAGAAATTAGATAAAAGAAAAAGCTTATAATTTTTTTTAAGAATTTTCTTCTATCTGTGCCATAACCATTGTAATTTTCATTTTTTTTGTTCAAAATCATACAACTTATCCTGATTGAAAAATTATTGACAATTTTTTTAATTTCGATTACTATCTAATTAAATGAATGTAACTAGTATATCAGATATATAAAAAAGAAAGATTATGGTATGACTGTCAGTAGAAGAGATTTTTTAAAAATTGCCGCTGTTACAGGCGGAATAGCTGTAGCTGGAACTCCTGTAATTAAATCTGTTTTAGCTCTTGGAAAAAAACCTGTGCCACTTGCTCAATATGTTCCAACAACATGTGAAATGTGTTTCTGGCGCTGTGGAGTAATTGCAAAAGTAGTTGATGGTAAAGTTGTAAAACTTGACGGGAATCCCTTGCATCCTAATAGTCGTGGAAAATTATGTGCAAGGGGGCATGGAGGCATAGGGCTTCTTTATGATGCTGATAGATTGAAAACTCCGCTTATTAACACTGGAAAACGAGGAGAAGGAAAATTTAAAAAGGCATCATGGGATGAGGCTCTGGGTTATGTGGCAGATAAAATGCAAAAAATCAAGGACCAGTATGGTGCAGAATCAATTGCCCTTCTTACACATGGCACAATATCAACATATTTTTTACATCTCCTCCAAGCTTTCGGTTCACCAAATTTTGCAATGCCATCATTCGCACTGTGTCGTGGTGCTCGTGGAGTTGCCTTTGAGGTTACCTATGGTGAGGATGTGGGCAATCCTGAGCGACTTGATATTCAGAACAGTAAGGTTATTGTTCTGATAGGAAGCCATCTTGGAGAAAATGCCCATAATTCTCAATGTCAGGAGTTTGCAGAGGCAGTTAGTAAAGGAGCAGAAGTTATAGTTGTTGATCCAAGATTTTCAACAGCTGCTGGAAAGGCAAAATATTGGTTACCCATAAAGCCTGCAACTGACCTGGCGCTTCTACTTGCATGGATAAATGTAATAATAAATGAAGAGAGTTATGATAAAGATTATGTAAACAAATATACAGTTGGATTTAAAGACGTTGTTCATGAAATCAGAAATTATACTCCAGAGTGGGCACAAAAGGAGACAGAGATTCCTGCCAGTCTCATTGTTGAGACCGCAAGAATAATGGGCAAAAATAAACCAAATGTGCTTATTCATCCTGGAAGACATACAGCATGGTATTCTGACAATGTGCAGAGACAGCGGGCTGTTGCCATACTTACAGCACTCTTGGGTGCTTATGGAAGGCCTGGAGGAATATATTTAAACCCGAAGAAAAAACTCGAGCCTGTGTTTTTATCAGAAAAGGACTATCCTGAGCCTCAAAAACCATCAATCAATAAAGGTAAGTATCCATTTGCCGGTGAAGAAGGAATCACTCATGCAATTGTTCAAACAACACTTACTGAAGATCCTTATCCAGTTAAAGGATGGTTTATAACCGGGACTAATATCATGAAAGCAATGCCAAATCAGAGAGATACTCTGCAGGCTCTGCAAAAACTTGACCTTCTTGTTGCTGTTGATATGATGCCATATGATGGAGTGATGCTTGCAGATGTTGTGCTTCCTGAATGCACTTATCTTGAAAGACATGATGACTTATTTACAGTCAAAGAAAGAGCCTTTGGAATATCCTTTCGTCAGCCGGTAGTTCAGCCGATGTATGATACTAAACCAGGTTGGTGGATAGCTAAGGAACTTGGTAAAAGACTGGGTCTTGCAGAACATTTCCAATGGAACAGTCTTGAGGATTTTTTGAAAATAAAATGTGACACATGGGGAATAGACTACAGTGAACTTGTAAAAAAAGGATATATGAGTTTCCCGGAGACTGAAAAACCTTATATTACTCCTGACAATCAGCCTATATTCAAGACTTCATCAGATAAAATAGAGCTTTACAGTAAGGAGCTTAAGGAAAAAGGATTTGACCCTGTTCCAAAATATACTAAACATGAACAACCACCTGATGGCTGGTTTAGATTGATTTATGGGAGGGCACCTGTTCATACATTTTCAAGAACTATCAATAACACATCTTTATCTGAGCTTATGGATGAAAATGTAGCATGGGTAAATGCTGAAGTTGCAAAAAGATATGGATTAAAATCCGGAAAATATATTGTTCTTATTAACCAGGATGGAGTAAAAAGTAACAGGGTTAAGATTAAAGTTACAGAAAGAATCAGACCTGACTGCATTTATGTTGTTCATGGATTTGGTGCTACGTCAAAGCTCTTACACAGAGCCTACTTAAAAGGAGCTGATGACCAGCAACTGATAACAAAATATGCGATTGATCCAATCTCGGGTAGTGTTGGAATGAGGGTTAATTTCGTAAAAATTGCCAAGGAGTTCTGATATGCCGAAATATGTAATGGTAATAGATGTTGAAAGGTGTATTGGTTGTATGGCATGTGTTATTGCATGTAAAAAGGAAAACAATATTCCCGAAAAGTATTTCAGAACAAGAGTTGTGGAAGAGGTTAGAGGCGAGTTTCCAAATTTGAGAATGGAACTCAGATCAGAACTATGCAATCACTGCGAAAATGCTCCATGCATAGATGCCTGCCCTACAAGAGCATCTCATAGAGCAAAGGATGGCACAGTTCAAATTGACAGAAAAAAGTGTGTAGGCTGTAAAGCATGCATACTGGCATGTCCTTACGATGCTAGATACTCCCATCCAGATGGATTTGCTGATAAATGCACATTCTGTGATCACAGAATTAAAGAAGGCAGGGATCCAGCGTGTGTTGAGACATGTCTTGGAAAGTCAAGAATTTTCGGAGATCTTGATGATCCCAAGAGTGAAGTTTTTCAAATTCTAAAAAAACATGATTCCAGCGTTAGACTCGAGTTTGCAGGTACAAATCCGAGAGTTTTTTACATTAAGAAGAAGTTTGTAGGAGAACTATCATGATAGAACTGAGTATAACAGGAACAAATGCAATAACCTATCCCTATTTAGAGGTATGGGATTGGCGGATAATTATCTATCTCTTTTTAGGTGGACTGTCTGCTGGAATGCTTGTAATGTGTTCAATTGCCAATTTAAGGATTCCCAAAACAGATGTCGAAGAACTTGCTCAATGTGTACGTGCACCATTTGTTGCTTTTATCTCACTTATCATTGGTGCTATATTCATATTTTTAGACCTGGGTAAACCAATTCATTCTATTTGGCTTTATCTGACATTTCAGCCTCTTTCTCTTATGTCTTGGGGTTCATGGGGTGTTCCAGTAGTCTTGATAACTAATGCTTTATACATCCTGGCAGTAATACCGAAAGACAAAAGACATCTTCTAAAATTTAACTCCCTTATAAAATTAGCAGAAATGGCTGCTATAAGGATGAGATCAATAGCAAAATTAAATTTCGTGCTTGGAGTATTTCTTGGTATATATACAGGTGTACTTTTAAGCTCATTTGCAGCTATACCATTATGGAATAACGCTACACTTCCTATTCTGTTTCTAACTTCTGCACTGTCATCAGGTGCTGCTATGGTAGTTATTATAGCTAATAAGTCTGAAATAAAATTTCTCTTTACAAAAATTGATATCTGGCTTATTGTTGCTGAGCTTATTGTAATTCTGCTTTTCTTTTATGGCCTTTATACATCAACAGCTCCTTACAAAAGAGCAATTCAGCCTTTCTTTTCTCTGACAAGCGAACATTTTATATTCACTATTGCTTTGATTTCAATATTTTTGCTTTTACCTCTTGCCCTGCGAATTAAACTCGGAGAATTAAAAGAGTTTGAGGGAGGGTTCCATGGCGAGTTTACAAAGGCTCAAATTTTCAGAATGAATTTTGCTGCTAGTCTGGTACTTGCTGGAACCTTTATTTTAAGGGCAGCAATTGTTTATGCAGGGCAGTTAACAAAACTTTCTGCTTATTGATATAATTTAAAAAACGTACAAAAAGGAGGTGATAAAATGAGGAAAGCGGTAGCATTAATGGTAGTTTTAACATTTATTCTTGCAGTAGCGTTTGCTTCTTTTGCTGCTGAGGCTAAAAAATCTGATGTTGTAAAAGGAACCGTCACAAAAATTGAAGGAAACAAGCTTACAATTAAGCAAGCTGATGGTAAAGAAGCTACAGTTGAAGTAAAGGATGCAAAAGGCATTAAAGTCGGTGACAAAGTTACAGTTAAAGGTGGTGTTGTAGCAAAGGAAAAAGCAAAGGACGAAAAATCCCCAAAAAAGAAAGCAGTTGAGGGATGCTAAAAACTTTCACGGGGGGACATTCTCTCCCCCCTGTTATTCGGTATTTTTTGTTATGCCATGCATTATATTTTTTAAAAATAATTCATCCTGATGTCTCTTAGAACATGCAGCTTAAGTTCTTTTTCTGCGAGTATTCTTTTTAGTCTTAGATTTTCATCTTCAAGAACTTTAAGTCTTTTTGCTTCACTACTAGACATACCTTTTAGTTTCTGTCTATATTTATCAAATTATCATTACCTTTTATTTAGCCTATATGAAGTTTGAGATGCTCTTCCCATTCTTTGCGAGAGATGGTTTTAATAAATGGCTTTGCTTCTTCCTCTGTCATTTTAGGATTGTAATATGTAATGTTTAAATATTTAGTCATAATAAAGTATAAATCTGTGTTATCTAAATATTTTTTTATTTTTAACTCTGAGTAATCGCCTCCGAAGATAATTACCAGTTGATCTTCTGCAGTATGATTTGTTGAAGTAAAACCCACATTCCCCCTTCTCAGTAATGCAGGCTTTGCCGGAGCATCACCCCTGGAATTGTATTTACTTGACCTAAGGATTCTGCCCATGGTTGCTTCTGGTTCATACCATATGTCATTTATTATAAATTCTTCTTTCTCATTCAACTTCTGCCATATTTCTTCTGCTTCTTCCTGTGTGCCATTTTTGGAGGTTAAAATAAAATTGTGTCTGATTAATGGTTATATTAGTGATAATATAGGGGAATGGAAAAACCTAAAAAAGATAATAACACAGGGAAACGAAAAAAGAAAATCAATATAAGGGAGGAGACCATGCAAAAAATTAAAGAGATGGGCTTAGAAGATCTTGCAACAGAGATAGCAGAGATGGAACCTCAAGCTGCAATGAAATACATAACTGAGATGTTACTTAATCTTTTCATGTTAAAAGAGAGGGATTTCTTTCTTAAATCAGATGACAGTGAAGAAAACAAGGCAAATGGATTTTATCCAAGGAATCTTGCCTGCATGTTAGGTAATCTATCTCTTAAAATTCCAAGAGACAGATCAGGACAGTTTAGACCCCAGGTGTTACCAAAGGAGTGGCAGAGATACGACAAAGACTTTCAAGACTTACTGCTTAATCTGATACTACAGAGTTACTCACCAAGCAGAATAAGAAGTCTTCTTAACTCACTTAATCTTCCATATTCTATGAAAGAG
>NZ_AUIU01000010.1 GCF_000423865.1 Thermodesulfovibrio thiophilus DSM 17215 | reverse complement strand
AATAAATTAGCTATTGCCATGACAAAATTTCCTTCTTTACAACTCTCTACATCAGGTATATTTGCTTTTATAACGTTTATCGCTGGATTTGGGTTGATTTTTCTAAAAGGATTAAATATTTCAATTTTCTGCTCAAGTCTTTCTGAAACTGACGGAATAAAAAATGGAGAGATTACTGGAAATCCTGTAATAAATATTTTATCTACAGCTTCTTCGGGTACTAAGGTTTTAAAATATCCAATCTGACGATAAATTTCAGCAGAAATTTCATCCGCAAAATTTCTGATTTCTTCCTCATTAGCTTCATTCATATTAATATAAAAATTTGTACTATTGGTACTATCTCTTACATAAAGAGGCTTCCTATTTTTTGTAATGGCAAAATTTATAACATTCTCTCCTATGTTTATAACAGCTACAGTAGATTTATCATTATAATTAATACTGTATAGATTATAAAGAGCTAAAGCTCCAATATCTATAACAACAGGTGTTATACCGGCTTTCTCACAAATATTAATATAGTCATTGACTATTTGCCTTGTTGCAACAGCTACAACAATTTCTGTTAAACCTTTTTCCTTTGATTGTTCAAGAATATGAAAATCATAATAAACTTCCTTTACATTAAAAGGAATGTATTTATCAAGTTCTAAAGGAAGATTTAGCATAATTTCATCTTTAGTTATAAAAGGAACTTTAATTATTCTTACCACAGTATTTGTTGGTCCTGAAACTGCCAGTGCAACCCTGGGATTTTTTTTATTAAATTTATACGGAATTTGCATAAGAGTTTTAATAAGTCCCTCACTGTCAACAATTCCTTCTGAGTCAATCACTCCTTTGGGAAGTTCGAAAATTTCCCATTGTGTTAGCTCATATTTTTTCTCCACCTGAGCAACTTTTATTGAAGATGGTTCTATTTCTATTCCTAAAATCATTGCTTAATGTTTTAACAAAAAAACTATATTTTGTCAATAAGTCGACATTCCTCAAAAATAATCTCTCTGAAAAGTAATTGTTTCCTCAGAATTGAAAATAGAGGTAACCACCCAATTTGCCATGCACTACATTTCTAGAAGAAGCTAAATAAGCAAATATATTTTTTAAAAATAATTCACCCAGATATCTCTTAGAACCTGTATTTTGTCTGCTTCATAACTCTATCCTTTTCTTAGATTATATTCGTATTTATTCTGTTCCAAAAAACTGGAAGTAGGCCAAAGAAGTAAGAAAGTTTCATATAAGGCAGATACAGAATAAATATTTATATCTTTTTGTTGATGCCATAATGTTCAAAATGAAGACAGGAGTGGGTTCAAAACTAAAAGCAGTACTTGTGATAAGGGGGCTAACATTTGATACATTAAGCTTGATAGTGACAGATGGTAAGCAGGGGTGAGAAAATGCAGTAGACATGTGATATGCTTTGAAGTCTCGATGTGTCTTCAGCAGTCAACCTTGAGAAATGTTTCATTGTGATCCATGAGGGAAATCAATTGTTGTATTTAATAATCAATTTTTATTAACATTATTTTGTTAATGAAAACATTACAATTTAAAATAACAGAAAACACTTTAATCTCTATTTTTGAATCAATTTCTGATCATATAGTTATTCTTGATAACGATTTGAATATTATATGGGCAAATAGAGTTTATAGTGAAAGATTTGGCTTGAATATTAACGATATCATAGGTAAGAAATGCTATAAATTATTGGAAAAAAAAGATGCTCCCTGTATTGATTGCCCGAATGTTAAGGCATTGCATACAGGTAAGATAGAAAACATAGAAAAAGTTCGAGATGAAGGAAGATACTATATTTTGACAGGCATTCCGATATATGAAAAAGGACAGATTAAAGCAGTAGTTGAAATTGGCAAAGAAATTACAGAGAAAAAAGTAATTGATGAAAAATTCAAAGAAACAATCAAGCTTGAAGGAGTTTATGAAATTCTTGATAATCTGGCACATCAGTTCAACAACATATTCAATGGAATTTATGGATTCAGTCAGTTGTTGAAAAATCGTGTTGATGATAAAGAGTTATTAGATTTAATTGACAATGTAACAACATCAGTTGAAAAAGGCTCTAAGTTTATTAAGGCTCTTCTTGGTCTCAAAAAGACACCTTCTATACAGAAAGTATTCGATCTGAATTTTTTAATAATATCAACAAAAAATGTCATTAAACACATTGTTGGAGAAAAAATAAAGCTTGAGTTTATTCTAACAAAAGAAGCTCCTTTAATTAAGGGAGATCCTATGCAAATAAGAGAAGTTGTACTTGAACTTATACAGAATTCTAGAAACGCAATACATGATACAGGAACAATTTCAATATCAATTGAAAAAATGAGGATTGGATTGGCAGAGAAAGTGGTTCTTACAATATCTGACACGGGTTGTGGGATGGATGAAGAAATAATTCAACATGTAATAAAGCCCTTGTTTACAACTGATCCGGGACGTTTTGGTATGGGTCTACCCATTATAAGAAACATAGTCAATAAACATAATGGTGAGCTGGAGATAAAGAGTAAACTCAGATATGGGACCACAGTAAAGATATATTTTCCTGCTGTTTCACAGTCGAATGCGAGCAAATAAACTACTCAAAATTTTTTTAAAATATATTTTCAATGAGAACTATTTTTTGTTGTATTATCCACTGGAGACTCTGGTTTTATAATTATTTCGAATACAACCAAAAAGTGAACTACCCCGCCCTTACGGGCAGGGCTTCCTGGTTCGTAGAGGTCTG
>NZ_AUIU01000009.1 GCF_000423865.1 Thermodesulfovibrio thiophilus DSM 17215 | reverse complement strand
TAGACAAAAAGATAAGGCAACTATAAAAATAAGTAGAGAGGTGAAAAAAAATGATTAAAAGAAGAGTTTACACAAAAGAATTTAAAATTGAAGCAGTAGAACATACTTTAGATTCTACAAAGACAGTAAAAGAGATATCAGAAGATTTAGGAGTTCCATACCATTTATTATGCAAATGGAGGAGTAAATACTTACAGGAAGGTACAAATAGTTTTCCAGGACATGGCAATCTAAAAGAAAGTGAAAAAGAGTTAAAAAATGTAACAGAGGAGCGAGACATATTAAAAAAAGCTTTGGCCATTTTTTCACAAAATCCACGGAGAAATATAATTTCATGAAATATTATAAAAATAAATATTCTTTTGAAAAAATGTGCCAGATACTGAAAGTGGATAGGAGCAGCTATTATAAATGGTTGAAAAAGGGCAAAAGTAAAAGACAACTATATAATGAAGAACTACTGGTTTTAATAAGGCAAGAATATATTAAAAGTGGGTGTTTATATGGTAGTCCGAGGATAACAGCTGTTTTAAAGAAGAATAATGTGGCATGTTCCAGGCCAAGGGTAGAAGGTGGTTATAAATCAAGAGTAGAGGGCAAAAGAGAGATCTTTGAATATATAGTTTGAATATATAGAATGTTTTTATAACTCTAAGAGGCTTCATTCTGCTCTTGGATATAATAGCCCAAAAGAATATTTAGAAAGATATTATAGAGGTTATTTCAAATGTGCTTAACTTTGTGTGGAAAAAATTGTTGCAATTCCAAACTATCATTTACTATTAGAAAATTCCAATAAAATTATATGTGCTTCATATGCTTCAAAACGAATGTTAGAACTTAAAATGAAAGTACCAAGTAATAAAATTACTGTGTGCTTATATGCATTAAGGCCAAGTTGTAAGCCCGTAAATACTACAGTAAAAAACCTTAATAAAAATAAAGCAATTCATATAGGAATAGCTGGAAGGCATGAGTCATATAATGGTCAATATTTTACAATTATCATAACAAAAAATATTATTGTTTTATACATAATTCTTTTTCTATAAAATTTCTATAATTTTTTTGCCAATTAGAATCCCAAAAATAGTTAATATTTTTACTTATTTTCACTTCATGCTGGCCAGTAGAAATAATTAAACGATATAATTCATCAGATGTTTTAAACCAATTTCCTATCTCTTTTGGAATATATTCTCTTGACCACTGATTATCAATAATAAATATGGGCTTCTTAAATGCTAAAGCTTCATATATTGTTGTTGAATAACACGCAACTATGCAATCACATTTGTAAATTAATTCATAAATATCCCCATTTTTATCAACTTCAATGTTATCAAAACAATAAAGCTCTTTATACCTTTCTTCAAAAGGCACTTCACCTGGGTGTAGTCTAAATAATATTTTATATCCATTTTTTGAAATTTTTTTAACCAAATCTTTTGCAAGCTCAACAAATACTTTTGTTAATGTTCCTTGTGAAACAAATAATATATATTTTTCCTTCATATTTCTATGTTGAATATCAGCAAATCTCTTAACCATTTCAGTAAAATGGGGATACCCAATGATAACTTTTTTTGTAGGATCTCTCATATTGTTATTCCAAAATTCACCAAATGTGAGCATATAATCTGGTAGATATGTTTTAAACTCTTTATTATTACCTACAACATCAGAATAATTATATAATTGATGTGCTTTAGTTATTATGCCATGCTGAACTTCAGCAACTTTAATACCTATATCTTTTGCTGCTTTTATAATATATATTCTTTTTATCCCTCTTCCCACAGATATTACTATAGAAGGTTTTAATTTTTTAAAAAGCTCCCTATAATATTTATAAATAAAAGGGTATAGTATTACATGCTTTTTTAATTTTTTTCTAATGTAGTACGTGTCTTCTTTATCTAAATAAAGATTAAATTTGGAGTTAATATATTCTATACAATTATTAATATTTACTTCGTCTTGTTTTGTAAATTTACTAAAAATTTTTTTTAAATATGATTTGAGATATATGCAATCTTCATATGCAATATTATTAAAATAACGAGGATGCCTTAAAATTTTTCTTTCAGAAAGTTCTAAAATTAAAGAAATATTTGGATATTCTAAAGCTAAATAATCAATAGCTCTATTAAAGAATTTGCCATCTCTCTTTACATTTACTACTCGTTGTGTAGATGTAAATACTATGGGGAAATCATTGTATCTAAAAGGATTATATTTAATTAAATTGTTGATATACAAAAATTTATTAAAAATATTTGATTTTTCAGAAGTTGCCATTGGAATACTACTATTTGTCTGTTTATAATAAATTCTTTCAATTACATCTTTTCTTATAAATGGCCAAATTAAAAAATTATATTTAGAAAACCTAAAGTTTAGCAATTCTTCTGTTTCAATATCTAAAATTTTATCTATTAGCATCATAAAAAGATGACCGTGAAAATATAATATTTCAAGTTCTTTATCTCCAATAAGGTTAATCTATAATAACTTTATATTCAGTTTATATAATTGTCTGTCTTGTCACTTAAAGTATTTATTAAAGCATATCATTGCCTCACATAAAAATCAATATTTTTTAATCAGTTTTTAGTTTTATTAGCAATACATTAACTGAGCTACCTATAACAATGTATCCACCAGATGTTATTTCCTGAACTTAAACTGCCCCAAACCCCTTTGCTAAATACTTTTATCCATTAAAAAGAAAAGCTAATAATTGAATTGTTAAAATATTTGGCATTTATTTTTTGAGTATAACAATATATAATTAATACAACAATTATGGATTCAACTACTAAAAAGGGTCATACGAAATTATTCAAAAAACAAATATCATCAGCCATAAGACTTTATAATCCTCGAATATTAAATGAACTTTTTAAAGGTCCTTATAAGGTTTTAGATTCTGGATGGATTTGGTGGGTTAAAGATTTATCATTGTTAGACTATATCTTAAATCTTGAAAGATTTTTATATACAAAAGATTCAAAAGATATCAAAGTACTTAAGGGGCAAGGCATACCAGAAAAGCCAAATAAAAGATATTATTACAAAATATTTAATACAAATAATACATTATCAAATTACTTTGTAAAATATAGCGTTAATATTCCAGCGAGGAAAAGAATTGGTGCCTTATTCAATTTTGGTAATTTTCTATTTGGTCGAAATCATTTGACAAGTGAATGCATAAAAACAGAAAAATTTTATGCGCTATCGCAAGAATATGGCTTACCTGTGTTAGCATTTGGAGAATATATAAAATTTGGATTACCTAAAGAACAAATTTTAATACAGCCGTTTTTAGATAACTATGTAACATTCTATCAATATTGGAACAATAAATTAGCTTTTGATGATAGAGTTCAATTGCTAATAAAATTAATCGATATGTTATTTACTCTCAATAAGTTTTCTGTTTGTCATGGGGATATGAATTCGAACAATATCCTTGTCAGTAATAATTTAAAAAAATCATTAAAAATTATTGACTGTATGGCACTAGCATTTTCAGTTCCATCTTCATTAGCCACTGCTATCAATTTAGGAAGAATATTGTACGATTTAAACGGCAGAAGACATATAGTGAATAATGAGTTAGAAGAATTAGCCATAGAATTATTAAGACATATTGCATTTGATTGTCCACATTTACCAAAAGCTACTAAAATTTTATCTCTTTTATTAAGATATAATTTTAAAAAAAATAAGTCTACTAAACGTTTAAAACTATTACAACCAAATATAAATATTGATCGATTAATGAATATGCT
>NZ_AUIU01000008.1 GCF_000423865.1 Thermodesulfovibrio thiophilus DSM 17215 | reverse complement strand
AATAGACTTTATGTTCGCAATAAGGATGGAAAGATGACACCGTTTTCATCTCTAGCCAGTGGGAAATGGATTTATGGATCACCGAGGCTTGAACGATATAATGCTTTTCCATCCATAAATATATGGGGTGAACCAGCTGAGGGAAGAAGTTCAGGTGAGGCAATGAAGGCAATGGAAGAGATTGTATCAAAGCTACCACATGGGTTAGGGTTTGACTGGACAGGGCTTTCCTATCAGGAAAGACTTGCAACAGGGCAGGCACCGTTACTTTATGGTTTTTCATTGTTTATGATATTTCTAGCGCTTGCAGCTTTATATGAAAGCTGGACAATTCCTATTACGAATCTGATTTTGTTACCATTTGGTATATTTGGTACTGCAGTGGCAACGTGGTTACTTGGTTTTAAGAATGATGTTTACTTTCAGATAGGATTTCTTGTGACAATGGGACTGTCATCCAAGAATGCAATACTTATCATACAGTTTGCCCGTGACAAGATTCATCAGGGAGAAGATTTATACAAGGCTTCTGTTGAAGCAGCAAGTATAAGATACAGACCAGTTGTTATGACATCACTTGCTTTGATATTTGGAGTATTGCCACTTGCAATATCAAGGAGTGCAGGAGCAGGAGCAATGAATGCTATTGGAGTAGCGATTGAAGGTGGAGTTATTGCAGGAACATTTATTACAATATTCTTCGTACCGTTATTTTTTGTTAAAGTTTTAAAATTCTTTAAAGTGAAGAAGTGATATGAAAAAACTACTGATTTTTACCTTAATAACATTACTAGTTGGATGTAGCTTTATACCAGAATATCAAAGACCTGAGGCACCTGTTCCAAAGGAATGGCCCAAGGGAGATGCTTATCAAGACTCAAAATATGACGAATCATCAAAAGCAACAGAACTTAAATGGAATGAATTTCTGCAGGATCAAAACCTTCAGAAAATAATTGAGATGGCTTTTAAAAACAATCGTGATTTGAGGCTCTCAGCATTAAATGTTGAAAGAGCAAGGGCATACTATGGAATTCAAAGAGCAGAACTTTTACCCGCAGTTGATGTGAGTGCAAGTGGGCAGAGGCAGAGAGTTCCTGCTGATCTTTCCAATACAGGCAAGGCAGAAACCTTTTCAGAGTATAATGTTAGTATAGGTATTATTTCATGGGAGATAGACTTTTTTGGTAGAATCAGAAGTCTTACAAAGATGGCACTTGAAGAATATCTCGCTCAGGAGTCTTCATACAGAGCAGCGAGACTTTCACTTATATCCGCTGTTGCTACTGCATATTACACATATGCAACTGATAGAGAGAATCTAATGCTTTCAAAGGATACTCTCAAAACTCAGGAGGAAAACTATATATTAATAAAAAGTCAATATGAATCTGGTATTGTGTCTGAGATAGATCTTCACAGGGCAAGAACACAGGTTGAGACTGCAAAAGAGGCAGTTGCAAGATACACACAGGTTGTTGCGCAGGATAAAAACACACTTGATTTACTGGCAGGAGAGCCGGTAAGAGAAGAGCTATTGCCACAGGGACTTCAAAGCGTGGTAGCCCCAAAGGACATATCTCCTGGACTTTCTTCTGAAGTTTTACTCAAGCGTCCTGATATTATCGCAGCCGAACATACTTTAAAAGCATATAATGCCCAGATAGGAGCTGCAAGAGCTGCATTTTTCCCGACAATTTCCCTTACAACACTTTTTGGCACAGCATCTGACCAGCTTTCAAATCTTTTTGGTGGAGGATCAAGAGCATGGTCATGGCAATCTCAGGGTATTATGCCGATATTTGACGCGAGGGTATGGGCTGGTTATAGAGCTTCAAAGGTTGAAAGAGAAATTGCAGTGGCAAACTATGAAAGGGCTATACAGACTGCATTTAAAGAAGTTGCTGATGCTTTAGCTGTGAAGGGAACAATCGATGACCAGATTAGAGCCTATGAATCCCTTGTTCAATCTCTTTCTGATACTTACAGACTTGCAAAAATGAGATATGATGAAGGGATAGACAGTTATTTAAGTGTTCTTGATGCTCAAAGATCACTGTTTCAGGCTCAGCAGCAGTTGAATAATTTAAGACTTTCCAAGCATTCCAATTTAACGACGCTTTACAAAGTTCTTGGAGGAGGTGATTAGATGTTACAGAATCCTTTTAAAAAAGTTTTGCTTCCTGTTGATAAAAGTGAGCATTCAAAAAGGGCTGTAAAATTTGCAGGATTATTGCTTGCACAGGATAGTTGTTTACAGAGTGAGCAAGGAGAACCTGAGTCTCAAGGTCTTTCTGAAATAACACTTTTTTATGTGATCACAGGAAAATATTTAAGTAATTTTTTAAAACAAGTTAATATGCAGACACAAAATGTTAAGGATTACGAAATAATTAGAGAAAAATGTATTACCGATCATATTAAACCGCTTCTTGATGACTATGAAAAAATTTTAAAAGATAAAAATTTCAAAGGAAGAATAACTCAGAAAGTTGAAGAAGGAGACCCTGGAAGTAAAATAATTGAAGTAGTCAAAAATGAACAGTACTCAACTGTAATAATGTCTCGCAGGGGTATGTCAGAGCTTAAATGTCTTTTACTCGGTAGTGTGTCAACAAAGGTGCTTTATGGCTTAAAAGAGCAAAATATCTATATTGTTGGACAGAAAATAGTTGAAGGTAATACATGCCCAATTCCTGATATTTTAGTTCCTGTTGATGGTTCAGAATCATCAATGAAAGCAGTTGAACATGCTGCATCACTTGCCAGATTTGTTAAAGGTATTAAAAAAATCACTATTTTAAGAGTTATCAATGTTTCTGTATATCTTGAGAGAATGAGACAGGGTATAAATCCTGAAGAAGAAGCAAGTGAGATTCTTATGAAGGCTCAGAATATTCTCATAAAAGAAGGGATTTCTCAGGATTTAGTCCAGACAAAAACAAGAGTGGGATTCCCGGCAGAAGAGATAAATGCTGATATTCAGGAAAATAATTATAATCTTGTAATTATGGGAAGGAGAGGACGATCACCTATAAAAGATATTGTTCTTGGAGGAGTAAGCTCTGCAGTAATAAATAACTGCTCTGAGCCTACAGTGGCAATTATAAATCTTTGATTAAGAGAAAATCATTTGATTTTTTTATAAACAAAGAGGAGGGAGGGCAGATGAAAAAGCGAATCTATCTGGTTTTGTTTGTGCTTTTAGTTTTTCCGGGTTATTCTTTTTCTGAGGACAGAAATTTTGAATTAGGTCTTGGAATAGGTAGTAATCTTGACGGTATTTCAACAACGCATGGCTTAATTGCTCCTGCAGTTAATTTTAAACTTTCAGATAATAATAGTCTATGGCTTCATCTTGAAGGAGATATTGAAATAATTAGCGATGATAAAACAACTTTTGTTTTTGGAGCAGCTCCTATGTTGAGATATTATCTGTTAGATAATGCTTCAATTAAGCCTTTTGTTGAAGCAGGTGCTGGTCCTAACTTAATAAGTCGTAGCAAAGTAGAAAACAGAGAATTAGGTGGAAGTTTTATATTCAGCGTTATGGGTGGTGCAGGTATTGAGTTTAAATCAGGGATGAAAATTGCGTACAGATTTAGACATTTATCCAATGCTGGACTTTATGAGCACAATGATAGCATTAATGCACATTGCTTAATGTTATCGTTTGGTTTTTAAAAATTTTTTGAATTAAAAAACTTAAAATAACGAGACTTTAATTAGTAAAAGTTTTAAAACAAAAACTAAAGTTTCTTTATTTATCCATTATCATTAATTATCTCAATATATTTTTAATATAATTCAATCTGGGTTACAGTTATAACAATCAAAATAAAACATGATAATTTAAAAATTAACAATTAATTATCGCGCTAAACTTTTTTTAAAAATCATCGATTTAAAAAATTAAGATAGCAGGATGGAAAGGAGGTGAAACTTTTAATAATTCATCCAGGTTGTCTGAACGCAGGAAGCGTTCTTAATAAAAAACATGGAGGGTTAAAACCATGGCACTAAGAATTAATTTTAACGCAGAAGCAACAACAACACACACAGCTCTTTTACAGAATGAAAGGGCGATGAACAAGTCTCTTTTAAGGATTTCAACAGGTAACAGAATTCTATCAGCAGCAGATGACGCTGCAGGTCTTTTTATTGCAGACCAGCTTTCAACAGTTGCATCAGCTCTTAATCAGGGCAACAGCAACATTCAAACAGGTATAAGTGCTTTACAGATTGCTGAAACAAATGTCGGACAGATTGTTGATAAACTTCAGACAATCTATACAAAGGCACAATCCGCAGCAAATGATATTAATGACCCTAATGCTCGTGCAGCACTTCAGAGCGATATTACAAATCTTGTTGACGCAATTAAGAAGATTGCAACAGATACAGAGTATAACGGAATTAAACTTCTTGATGGAACATTTGAAAGCAAGTCAATTCACTATGGACCAAGAGCAAATCAGACAATTACAGTTGGAATTTCAAGTGTTCAAGCATCTGATCTTGGTGCATCAGTAGTATCTGGCACAGGTCAGACTACCTCAAGTACAAATTCAGCATATTCGGCGTTAATTACTGGTGATTGGAAGTCTGGTGATACTACAGATGTAGTAAAAGTTGCAGATAAGACTCTTTCATTAGCAAGTGGTGTAGTTGATGCAAAATCAATAGCAGATGCTATAAACGGTAATCCTGATTTAAAAGCACTCGATATTTCTGCAAGAGCAGCCAATACAAGCACAGCAGGCACAAATTTTACTAGCATTTCATCCGGTACAGGAACTACCACTTTAAGATTTTATGTTGGTACAACGACAGATAGTTCTTCTGCTATAGAGATTACAGTAGGAGCCAGTGAGACTCTTACCCTTGATCAGCTCATTTCCAAGATAAATACTAATGCATCAACAAAGAATCTTAACATAACTGCTTCAAAATCTGGAGAAAGGCTTGTTCTTACAACAACAGGAGAAACCATAGGAGTGGAAGTTGTTTCTGCTACCGGTGGTGCAACTGTTAATCTTGCCTCTCTTCTTCAGAATGCATCAGGAAGTGTAAGTTCTGCAACGGGTTCAGCTGTAAAAGTTGGTGATCTTGTTATTATAGGCTCAGACTCATATAATTATGATTTTACAGGAATATCAAGTACTACAACCGGACTTGGGTTAAAAACTCAGGATACTTCCAAACTTAAGAATCTTAATGATATTAAAGTAAATGACAACGCCTCTGCAGAGCTTGCTATTGACATTGCAAACACAGCTATTAAAAAGGTTGACAGAGTGAGAACCCAGATTGGTTCTGTTGTTAACAATCTCCAGGCTATATACGATGCACAGAAATCAGCTTATGACAATACAAAAGAAGCTGAAAATGTCATTCGTAATACTGACTTCGCTGAAGAGATGAGCACCTTTACAACAATGCAGATAAGAATGCAGTCAGGTATGGCAATGCTTGCTCAGGCCAATTCTCTGCCACAACTTGTGCTTCAACTTCTCCGCTAAACAGATACGAGGAGGGGGGATCCCTCCTCCTCATTTTTATAACTATGAGATTTCTCAGGTATAGTAGAAACAGGAGGATAAAATGAAGCTGAAGGGGATAGAACAAGAGGTTGTCATAATAAATCCTTACAGACAAACCAGGACGGATATAGTTCAAAATCACCCTATCCAGACAGCTAGCACACAAAGAATGAATAATCTGGAGCAAAACTTAACGAATAACCAGAACAATGCAAAAAAATTAACAGTTGATCAGGAAGAGCTTAATAAAATGATGGATGAGTTAAGGCATAAATTCAGCATGCTTGAAAAATATCTGCAGATAAATATTGATGATCAACTGCAGATGCCTATTTCAAAAATTATTGATATGAGAACAGAAGAAGTAATAAGACAGATTCCACCAGAATGGGTGGTTGAGATTTTAAGAAGAATGGATGAGCTAAAAGGAGTGCTTTACTCAAAGGAGGTTTAAATGGCAGACCTTTATGTTTCAGGACTTACGGGAACTTTTGATTCAGGTGCAATGATTGATAAACTTCTTCAGATCAAACAACAACCAATTACTGCACTTACTCAGAAAAAAGCTTTAATTCAGGCAAAAGTTTCAAGTCTTACAAATCTATACGGCGCTTTAAATGATATGAATAAATTTATCAGTAACCTAAATATAACAGACATTTTTTCAACAAAGAAAGCAATTTCATCAGATACATCTGTTTTAGAAGCAACAGCAACTAAAGATACACCCAATCTTACAATGAATTTAACAGTTAATAAACTCGCACAGACAGAGATGAGAGCAAGCAGCTCAGGATTAAATTCTTTAAGCGATAAATTCTCATCTTCAGGAACTCTCACACTTAAGTATTGGACAGATAGTTCAAATTATTTAACATATAATATAGATTATTCTGAAGGGCAGACAATTCAGGATCTTGCAAACAATATAAACTCTGCTCAGAATAATATCAAGGCATCAGTTTATTATACAGGCACAGACTATCGTCTGATGCTTACAGAGGCTGATGCTGGGAATTCAACAAAAGAAACCGATAAAGATACATCTTCGTATGTTATTGAAGCTACAGAACTACCAGCAGAGCTTGGCAGCCTTGATACGCCTTTACAGAATGCGCAGAATGCCTCAATAACAATAGGAAACTCTACAACACCTGTAACAAGCTCGACAAATACTTTTAATGGGTTGCTTACAGGGCTTGATATCACTGTTAAGAAAACAGGTTCAGCTACATTATCAATCAATGATGATTACTCTCAAATAGACAGCACTCTTGGTAATTTTGCTAACTCTTACAATTCCGTAATATCTCTTATAAACTCAATGACTGCTAAAGGTGCACAGTTTCAGGGAGATAGCACAGTTACAACAATAAAAACAGGATTTACCAGATTACTCGACCCTCTTATAAGAGCAGGATTAATTAACTACTCAGATACTGATGGAACGATATCAGTAAATAGTGATGTACTTGATTCTTTAAAATCTTCAGATCCCGATAAATTAAAAGATATTATGACAACAGTTAAAAGTTCATTTAGTACCGCACTTAACGGATGGACAAATGCAATTACTACTTATCAAAATACTGAGAATTCTCAAATAAATAGTATTGATCAGAAGATTCAGAATATGCAGGAAGAACTTGTCAAGTATGAGGAAAGATTAAGAAAAGAGTATGCACAGCTTGAGTCTTTTATTTCACAGATGAATGAGATAAGCTCAAGGCTTAATGATTTTATGGTAACATTATCACAGATGACAACAGGAGGTCAAAATAAATGACATACGTAGATGCCTATTTACAGAGTAAAGTTATAGGAGCGGATGGACTTGAACTGATTATGATGCTTTATGATAGAGCCATTCTGTCTCTCAACATAGCAAAAGATTCAATAATGAAGGGCTTGGATGATCCAGAGCTTGTCAAGAAAAAAGCTGTTGAGCTTGGCAGAGCAACAGAGATTTTACTATACCTGAACAGTATTCTTGACAGACAGAGGGGTGGACAGATTGCTGAAAACCTGAGCTTAATTTATACAACTTTAACAGATGAACTTGTAAGGGCAAATCTATTTAATGATGTAGAGATAATTTCAAAATGCATCGAGATTTTAAATAATCTTAGATCTGCATGGGAAGATGTAAAAAAACAGTTAAAGGAAACAAGAAATGAATCAGGAAAAGCAGTCGCTGAAGCAGTCTAAAATAAGAGATCTTCTCATTCAGGCTGAGCTTGCACTTAAGGAAGACCGCTATGAAGAGGCTTTAGTGATTATTAATGACATAACTTTTAATGAAATGAAAGATCTTTCAATGGAGGAATTAAGTGCAATTGGTAGACTTTTGATCTGTCTTAAAGAGATTGCTGAAGGAAAAAGAAACAACATAGTGAATCAACTTAAGACAGTTCAGGCAAGCAAAGGTTATATTGGATAAAAATTTAAGCTCGGTCGCATGATCTGCGGGAAATAATATCCCATGTTTCATCATCGATGTCATTTAAATAATCAGAGACTCTGAATTCTGCTCCGCACTCACTACAGCAGAGTACGATACGAGTTCAGTAAAAAAACACTGAAATTGGATTTTTACAGTATTTACATTTCACATTCTTTAATATTTTTTTTCTCAATTCTCTCATTTGTAACTTTTATGAATTTTTTATTAGATATAAAAGTTGTAAAATTAACCAGTTTACCAAAATTAATTTTTATAAAAAATAGTACTGAAAACAAAATTGAATATATGCCAAAGATAGATTTTAATAACTCTCACAAGCCCTTGATTTTATTTAATGGAGCTGATGGGAGTCGAACCCACGACCTCTTGAATGCCATACCCATTCAAGTTCCATTAAATCCATCGCAGGATACCCCTTAAAATCAATATTTTCAATACTTTTAATAGTATAACATAAAATTCAAAAATTTAAAAAAATATAACTTTTTCTTACAAGATTCTTACAATTTTCTTACAGTATTCTTACATTTAAACATGTTATAAACTCAAAAACAGCAATTGTTTGCTTGAAAAGTGTTTAGTATGGTTGTATCAAGATGAGAAAGTTAATCATCAAACAACCTTTTCTTTGCTTGTAATGCTGATAAATTATGTTCTCTCATATTGACATTCTCCAGAAAGACTAAGATTTGCAATTATTGAAACCCTTGAAAGCCTGAAAAAAGACTCAATTTTAACATAGGTTTGCATAATTGTTAATTCTTCATAAAATTGTCCGGCACAAATTTTTTATTGTTAATAAAGACTCTCACTAAATAAGGTAAGCAGTAGGGGTAACCATGATCTGGTTACCAGAAGTTCTGTTTATATTAGTGACCTGGAAATCTCATAAGATAGTTACATTCTGTGTTGTTTATGTATTGAGCCACAACCCTGTTTTTTCTCTACTCGCAGCTATTGGATCGGTTGTCCCTGATCTGATTGAAGGACGAGGTTTTGTATCTATGAATCCTTACAAGCAGTATAGATGGCAGCAAAATCACAGAAAACTCTCTCACTGGTGTATACCATATATAGCGATTTGCCTGATATGTCTTTTTATTCTCAGGCAGAATTCATTAAAAGTGTATTCTGTTATGCATTTAAATCAATTTTTACAGTTTCCAGAACTGCTTCTGGTTTTATGGATAAGTTTTGCGGTGTCATCAGGAGCTGTGATGCATATTTTTGAAGATGCATTATCAGGCAAGGTTCCGCTTTTTAATCCAAAAAGAAAAAATTTTGGCATAAGGCTTATCCCTGTAAACAGCCTTTTTGAGCTTATTTTCACCTTAACAGTGGTGTTTGTTACCATGGCATTGTTAATAATTAGAAGACAGCATGCATGATAAAGAAGAAATAAAAGCACTTTCAGTCTATAAAACAGATTATATATACCCACAATTACAAAATGCAGTCAAATGCGTGTTGTACGATATAATTTTTTCAAAAACCGTTCTTGAAGATAAGGAAAGCGCAAGAATAAGCTATGCTGATTTTAGGGTTCTTACTGGATTGTCACTTTCAACGGTGAAAAATGCAATTAAAGAGCTGGTAATGGATGGATTTGTAAAAATAGTTGGATATCACTATTCAAGGCTTGCCAATGAGTACTCACTTAATATAAAAATTCCAGAGAAACTTCCACGAAGATTCTCTGTACAGAGAATGCTGCATAAAACTGCACATGCAGGATTGTCAGGAAAAACAGAAGAAAAACTTAACGGGAAGAAACTCATGATTGATCCAATAAAAAAAGCCTCCGAGGGCAATCCTCAGAGGCTTTGAAAGATCTTATTCAGCTATGTACTGTAAATCTTCATCATCAATCACAGTTTTTTCTTCTTTTTTCTGCTGCTGCTCCTGTTTCTGATTCTCAAGTGCTTCAGCATCCTCAACAGCTTTTATTGAAGCTTTCTTAAGCAGCTCTGCCAGAAAAAGAAAGTTTACCTGATCAAGTGGTACATTGATATTGATCTCGTTTTGTCCTTCCTTTTTATAAACAACTGCGTATCCAGATTTCTCATTTTTCTGCCACTTCTCAACTGTCACAGTTGAAGTAACCTCATTGTACTTGTGAATTAGTCTGAATTTGTCGCTTTTGCCTCTTACCATTGATACAATTGCCAGATTTGTATGGAATGCTTCAACCGGGTCTAATACAAATCTTGCTTTTTTGTTTTCACCGTTTCCAAATGTGAAAAATCTCAAATTAATTTTGCCATCCCTTACTGAAAGCTCAACCCCTGAATTTTTTGCATAAAATACATGTAACATGATACAACCTCCTTAAAATGCTTTTGTTTTGAATTGAGCGACAAAGTCGCTTTAATTGGTTAGAGTTAAAATAAATGAAAGGCTAAATAATGAATTACGCTCTGGCTGATAGATGATGCATTAATCCATAAATATCCTGCTCCAGTTCAACTGAAGCATGATCTCTTGAATCAAAACGAGAAATGTAAGCTTGAATGTAAACTCCGTGATTACCAATGGCTACGTCATAGCCTATTAGTTTTGCAACATTGCAGAAATCTCCTGCATTAATTTGATTTGTTCTTAATTGATCATAAGACACATATTTTCTCAAGCACATAAAACACCCCCGATGATTAAAATACAGATATTCACTGCCAAAGGCAGTTTTAATGGCAGAAATAAGGAAAGATATGACAGATTGTTTGCATGAAAATTAAATACAAAAGAATAAAAAAATGGATTTAAAATTGATCAAATAATTGAAATTAAACAAAAGTAGAGATTAATGGATGGAAATATTACGGATGGATCAAAAGGGCAGAAATATAGAATATAGTTAAAACTCATTTGTAGCAGTTTTACCTGCCATACCTCTCCTTATTGGAGAGTCGCATTCAAAAGAATGCGTGAAATATATAATTCAATATATCATTTATAATTTCATCTGTCAAGTGGTAAAATTCAGTAGTCAGCGGTTTTTTAGGATAAAATCTATTTGAAATCAGTTATATTTTCAGAGAGATTATTTTTGAAGAATGTCGATAATTTGACAGACAGTTAGCTGTAGAAATATAATTTAAACCATATGGCAAAATATAGGATTCATCCAATTGTAATGGGCGCAAAAATTTTTGATAAGGGTATGATGACCTATCAGTATGACTACGGCACGCCTTTTGTTGTTCCGATATATTCCTGGTATATTGAAGGAAGTGAAAAAAATATTTTAATTGACACAGGAGAGTTTGCTCCCCGCACATCAACGGAAATTGAAAAGGCAATTGGAAAAGTTTATAAATTTAAAGAAGGACTTGCAAAATGGGGATTAAACTCTGAAAATATAGATATTGTAATACACACACATCTTCACAATGACCATTGTGAAAATGATTCTGAATGTGCAAATGCTGTATTTTATGTTCATGAAAAAGAATTACAGCAGATTCACAATCCTCATCCACTTGATTTCAGATACAATGAAGATTTTATCTCAGAGATAGAACAAAACAAGCAGATTGTAACTCTTTCAAAAGATACGGAAATACTACCAGGCATAAAAATGATTCATACACCAGCGCACACTCCTGGTGGAATGTCTGTTTTAATAAACACTGAACGATGCAGTGTTTTGATAACCGGTTTCTGCATTATAGAAGAAAATCTAAATCCTCCACCCAGGATTATTGGAATGGGAATGGAAGTAATACCTCCCGGGACTCTTATTAATTCTTATGATGCATATGATATAGTGCTTAATGTAAAGAATATGGCTGATGTGGTAGTTGCCCTTCATGAACCAAAATACGCTTTTTTAGATACAATCCCTTAATCAGGTTTTTTTAAAAATATCTTCTGCAAGATAAATTCATAAATCAATAAAATCAGAGTTTATAAAAATCACAATTAAACTCACGTGAACCTCCCACGACTAAAGTCGTAGGATTCTAACCTCACGGTTAGAGTTTCCTGCTTCAATTTTTCACACAAATTACACTGGGCAAACAATTACTTTTAAGAAAGATTATTTTTGATGCTTTTTGATGTATTGGCAAATGGGTTGCACTGCATTTATCTTACAGTAGTGCTTGACTGGTACAGAAAGAAAATAGCTGTGTGAAAGCGGTTTCCTATATCAGGTTCAAGCAGCGGATATTCAAGCCTTAAAGGGAAAGCAGCAGCAATACGTTTAGTCGTGATCATATTCATTGTAGCTGTTTCTCTACCATGTCCTGCTGAGATCAAAGTCTTTGAAGTTAACTGACTTCACCGCCTCACAAGTGCGAGGCTTTATGCTAAGCTAAAGGTAAATTGTGATTTAAATAATATTTTCAATTGATGTCTTAATTGTTCGGGCCAATTCACTTTTTGAAAACTCAATGAACGGAATACCAGCCTTAACAGAGTTTAAAATCTCTTCTGAAAAAGGAATGGTGCATATAATTTCAATTTCTTTAATTTGATTCTTGATTTTCAGAGTCATTTCAGGATTTAAATCGTATTTGTTTATAACTACTTTAATCGGAACTTTGAACTGTTTTGCAAGTTCTAAAACTCGTTTTAGATCATGCAGTCCTGAAAGAGTTGCCTCAGTAACAGCTATTACTAAATCTACTCCTGTCGTTGAAGCCATAACAGGACATCCTGTGCCTGGAGGTCCGTCAATTATTATATATTCAGCTTTTTCAGCTTCAGCCATTTCTTTTGCAATTTCTTTCAGTTTTGTAACAAGCTTACCTGAGTTTTCCTGTGCAATGCCCAGTTTTGCATGAACTAAACTACCGAACTTTGTCTCAGAAATAAAATACTGCCCACAAAAACGATCCTTAAGTAAAACTGCATTCTCTGGACACACATGATAACATACTGTGCATCCTTCACATGAAAGATGGTCAACTTTGAAGTCTAATGAAATCGCTGAAAATTTACAACTCTTTAAACACTCTCCGCATCTAGTACATTTTTCTTTATCTATCTGTGCAATATAACCACTTATAAAATCGTAAGTTTGTTTTATTTCTGGATGAAGAAGCAGATGCAGATTTGCTGCATCAACATCACAGTCAACCATTACTTTATTGGTTAAAACCACTGCAAAACATCCTGTTAAAAATGTTTTGCCTGTTCCGCCTTTACCACTAATTACTAAAATCTGCTTCATTTAATTATCCTCTGTATCTTCTCAAAAAGAGATCTAAACCTTTCCTTAAACTCTGGCATACCTTCCACAAATGAAATTCCTTTTGAATAAGCTTCAGCAATTTGTTTACTAAAGGGAATTTTCATTAAAATAGAAATTTTATTTGCTTCACAGAAATCCTCTATTGAACTGTCTTGGTCAGACTTATTTATAACAACACCACAGGTAATTCCAAGTACTTTTGTTACTTCGTAGGCAAGCTCAAGGTCATGCAATCCAAAGGGAGTTGGTTCTGTAACAAGAATACAAAAATCTGAACCTTTAATTGCAGCTACTGCTGGACACGAAGTTCCAGGCGGTGCATCAACTATCGAGAGTTTTTCAGGCTTTAGATATTTTTTAGCCGATTCAATAACCCTGGGAGATAAAACCTCACCAATATTCAGTCTTCCCTCTATAAACTCAATCCCTTTAGCTGTACCCCTTTTAATTAAACCTATTGGTCTTTGAACTGGTTTCAATGCCTTTTCAGGACAAAGTAAAATACAACCTTCGCATCCATGACAGAGTTGATGGAAAATAAGAACATCTCCAGAACTGTCAATTTTAAATACACTTAAAGCATTATATGCACAGATAGAGCTGCAGTATCCACAAAAATTGCATTTGTCTTTATTAACTTCAGGAACTGTTGTTTTGACTTCAATTTCTTCTTTAATCTCTGGATTTAAAAAAATGTGAACATTTGGCTCTTCCACATCGCAGTCAATGATTTGAGAGTTTTCAATGCTTAATGCAAGGGATATAGCAACTGTTGTTTTACCTGTTCCGCCCTTACCACTTGCTACAGAAATTATCATTTTATCATCTCCATGCATAAAAATATAGGAAAAATATGCATGTGTTGAAAGATTAGTTCAGGTTTTTCTATCTCTGGTTTAAATATATTCACAGGAACCTCCAACATAGATATGTGTGCCCGCACCGGCTTCAAGAAATCCAGGAATACTCTCTTTAAAAAGGCTCCTTGCGAGATCTCCTGTGCAATGAGAAGGTGCGATATATTTAATTCCCTCTGATTTTAAATATACAACTAACTGCCTGAGTTGTTCTTCACTGTAGTCTTTCAGATGAAGTCCTCCAATCAGAGCAAAAACATTTTGATTTAATATTTCCTTTACTCTTTCTAATATTTTGGTTAATCCAGGATGTGCGCATCCTGTCACAACTACCACACCTCCACCTGTGTCTATCGCAAGGGAGAGTTCTTTTATTTTCTCTCCAAGTTCACCTGTTAGATATACTCCATTCATTATCTCTACAGGCTCTGTGCTTACTTTATGAATGTTTATATCATCTATACTTTCTTTCACTTGATCATAAAAAGAGCTACCAGCATAAATCTGTACATTTTTACTCCTGCTTGCTATATCTTTTAATCCTTCATAGTGATCTTTATGAGGATGGGAAATTACTATCCTTGAAATCATACCCGGTTTAATTTCAGCTTGCTGCATGTTTTTGATTAATTTTTGCCCATCAGCACCTGTATCAAACAGTATTTCAGCATATCCTCTCTTTATAAAGCAGCTGTATCCCCATCCTGTTTCAAATCCTTCTTCTGCTGGATAGTTATCAAAAAGCACTCTTATATCAATGATCATATAAATACCTAAACTTTTAGCATTTCAGTAAGTCTGTCAACTATTGTTGTGAAAGCTGCTGCAGGCTTACTTTCTGGATAGTAAATTATAAATGGTTTACCATCATCTCCAGCCTGAACTATCTGTGGATCAATGGGAACTTTACCAAGAAACGCAACTTCATACTCCTGAGCAAGCTTTTCTGCACCACCGGTTTTAAATATCTCTATTG
>NZ_AUIU01000007.1 GCF_000423865.1 Thermodesulfovibrio thiophilus DSM 17215 | reverse complement strand
CAAGATCTTCTAAGCCCATCTCTTTAATTTTTTGCATGGTCTCCTCCCTTGTATTGATTTTCTTTTTTCGTTTCCCTGTGTTATTATCTTTTTTAGGTTTTTCCATTCCCCTATATTATCACTAATATAACCATTAATCAGACACAATTTTATTTTAACCTCCGGACTGGGAGACCAAAAACCAAAGTGAAGCGGATTATACCGCTTTGTTATGAAGCATCTCAGATTTTAAAAGAACTCTTTGAAAAAAGAAAGAATAAGTAACAGTGTGCTTGATATGGCTGAAGCACCTGCAGGACCAGGGCTACATTTTATGGACAGTTCTTCTGCAGCTGCAGAATTCGTTACTTTAATGGGAGCTGTTGGAGCAGTGCTCCATCTTTTTATAACAGGTCAGGGAAATATTGTAGGTAATCCTATTGTTCCAGTAGTTAAGATTACTGCAAATCCAAAAACTGCCACTCAGATGGCAGAACATATTGACGTGGATGTTAGCGGCCTTTTGACTCGTGAGCTTGATCTTGCTGCTGCTGATAAGGTAATGGACTGCATGGTGGCAACTGCAAGAGGGAAATTTACTTGTGCTGAAGCTCTTGGACAGAAGGAATTTGTATTGACGCGTCTATATCCAAGTGCTTAATTATTAAATTTTATTTAATGATAAAATGATAACGGGGAAGGAGGTCTGAAGTTTGCTTTCCCGTTATCATTTTTGTAGCAAAAAGTCGAAATTATTGTACGTGACATATTTTCTCCTCTTTGTTTGTGCATTTATAAATGCATTGGATAGTGCTAGTGTTTCCACAGCAGGAAGGGGATTTATCGGATAAATTTGAAGCTAAAATGGTTCTTGGATGGGGAGCTACTTTTTGATCAGCGTGCTCAGCATTAATAGGATTTATTTTTTGTGATTAGTCTTTTTATTCTGTATAATAGATTTAAATGAAAGCATTTGTTATTGAGAAAGTTTCTGATTTGAATGATAATCCACAGCTATTAAAACTTATTGAAGTTGAAAATCCTGTGGCAGGTATAGATGAAATAGTGATTGAGGTTCGGGCCTGTGGAGTGTGTCATACAGAAATTGATGAAATAGAAGGTAGAGCAACTCCTTCTTTTTATCCAATTATTCCGGGGCATCAAATTGTTGGTGAAGTTGTAGATGTTGGTAAAGGCCCAACTAAGTTCAACATTGGAGATAGAGCAGGTGCTGGATGGATTTATTCAGCATGTGGTAACTGCGAGTTCTGTAAAAGAGGGCTTGAAAATTTATGTCCGGATTTTAAGGCAACAGGAAAAGACTCTAATGGTGGATATGCGGAATATTTCAAGATTAATACAGAATTCGCTTTCAAAATACCTGAGAATTTTACTTTTGAAGAGGCTGCTCCACTTTTCTGCGCTGGTGCAATTGGATACAGATCTCTAAAGCTTGCAAATCCAGAAAATAAGCATAATATAGGACTTGTTGGATTTGGTGCATCAGGACATTTAGTTTTAAAAATGATCAGATTTTTGTATCCAGATTCAAAAGTTTTTGTATTCTCAAGAACTGAAAGAGAAAGGCAGCTTGCACTGAACCTCGGTGCATACTGGGCAGATGATATTGACAGTATACCTCCTTTCAAGCTTCACGTAGCGATTGATACAACTCCTGTTTGGAAACCTACAATAGAGGTGCTTAAACATCTTTTGCCAGCAGGTAGGCTTGTTATTAACGCTATAAGAAAACAAGACTCTGATAAAGAGGAACTCTTAAAACTGGATTATTCACGGGATTTATGGCTTGAAAAAGAGATTAAATCAGTGGCAAATATTACAAGAAATGATATTGAAGAATTTTTGAAAATTGCCTCTCAGATTTCAATTAAGCCAGAGATAGAGATTTATCCATTCAAAGAAGCTAACAAAGCTTTAATTGACATAAAAAACAGAAAAATAAAAGGTGCAAAAGTATTAAAAATAGAAAGGAAAGATGAATAAAAAGGAAAAAGTTTTAGAAATAATACGAAGACTTGAAAAAAGATATCCTGATGTAAAAACAGCACTCAATTTTAAAACAGCCTTGGACTTGCTTGTGGCCACCATTCTTTCAGCACAAACCACTGATGTAAATGTAAATAAGGTGACGGAAAAGCTCTTTAAAAAATATAAAACTGTTTATGATTATGCAAATGTTCCTCTGGAGGAATTGCAGGAAGATATAAAGAGCATAAATTTCTATAAAAATAAAGCGAATTATATAAAAAATCTGGCAAAGGTACTGATAGATAGATTTAATGGCGAACTTCCAAAATCAATGGAGGAGCTTGTCAGTTTACCCGGGGTTGGAAGGAAAACAGCTAACATAGTGCTCTGGAATGCTTTTGGAATAAATGAAGGAATTGCTGTTGACACTCATGTCAAGAGAATTTCAAAGCTTCTTGGACTTACTGAAAATACTGATCCAGAAAAGATTGAACAGGATTTGATGGAAATTACACCACATGAACTGTGGGGTAAGCTTTCTCATTTACTTATTATGCTTGGAAGAGAAATCTGTAAGGCAAAAGCACCAAATCATAAAGAGTGCCCATTAAATGACCTCTGTCCAAGCAGTAGAATCTAGAAAATTTATTGATTGACAATACAATGTGAATTAATCATGAACTGTATCTCAACTAGTATTAAAAACTATCGAATTCTATAAAATAGTTCATTTAGCCTTTATTGGTTGAATGATTATCCATAATATTTATGTAAGCATACAGGTTATTTGGAGGTTTCTAATTTCTGTAATTCAGCTTTTGCAGATTCCACCATAGGAGAAGATGGAAATTTATTAATTAAGTCTTGATAGTATTTTTGAGCTTCCTCTTTTTTGTCTGATATTTTTGCAAGCTTAAATAATGCAACATCTTTCATTGTTTGAGTCTTAGAATTCAAAATCTCGTTTAAAAATTTAATTGCTGATGCTTTATCATTATTCTTAAGATAAATCATTGCTATTTTAAATCTCGCAAGATTTGAGAAATTCTCATCTTCCATGCCGGATACTTTATTTAAATATTCAATAGCTTTTTTATCATCCCCTGCTAAAGAGTAAGCATAACCAGCATTAATAAGATATACTACATTTTTCTTTTTTTCATAAGCCTGAGCGAATAAACTACCTGCTTGAGAAAACTTCTGCTGGAAATAGTATTTATATGCTTCATATTCAAGCTGTTTTGCATCAGTTTGCTGTTTAAAATGGTAAATATAAAATCCTGTGATACAGGAAACTACAGCAATAAATATAAAAATTCCGATCACTAATTTTTTTTTCTGAACAAACAGTTTTTCTTTGAAGGTCTGAACATCCTCTGTCTTATGTTTCACGAAATTTTCCTCCTTAAAATTTCTTCCATATTTTCAAAAACACTGTAAAGTTCTTTTTCTATTAAACCAGCACCTTTTAATACTTTAATTGCAAAGTCTTTTAATATAAAATCATCTGGTGAGTGAGAATCAGTGTCTATAACCAATTTTGCAGAACATTTTAACGCTAGCTTTGCAACATGTCCATTACTGAGGCTGTGTCCTTTCCTTGATGTAATTTCAAGATAAATACCGCGTTCATTAGCTTCAACCACTTCATCCTCTGTTATTAAACCAGGATGAGCAAGTATATCAATATCTGACTGTAAAGCCATCTTATTTGTTCCTTCTTTAACAGGCTCGACTAATGTTTCCCCATGAACAACAATAATCCTAGCTCCAAGTTTTCTTGCTTCCTTTGCCATATCAGGAATCATCTGCGGTGGAACATGTGTCAACTCCACACCTGGAAGCAAGATCAAGGAAGTAAAGGGTTGAATCTCTCTAAAGATTTTTACGATTCTTGGAATGATCCAGTCAATATTTGATTGGTCTGCGTGGTCAGTTATTGCTAGAGCTCTGTAGCCGATCGCTTCAGCTCTTCGGATAATTTCTGCAGGGATAAGGTCCCCATCACTGAAAACACTGTGGATATGAAAATCTATCATTTTACAAGCTCCAGCATTTTTTTAAATTCATCAGTTCCTGCTTTTTTTAGAATCTGAAAGATAAGTGTTTCAGTGCATGTTATTACTCCACCAGCATTTTTGATAAGCTCAAGCCCTGTTTCCCATTCCTCTTTTCTACGGCTACACACGGCATCATCTGGTACAAAAATATGGTAATCTCTTAAAAGCAAATCAAGGGCTGTCTGCCACACACAAACATGAGTTTCCATACCAGTAAGAATGATTTTTTTTCTGTCAAGCTCTTTTATTTTAGTTATAAATTTTTCTTCATCAACTGAGCTAAAAGAAATCTTTTCAATGGCTTTACCATTCAACATACTGGTAATTTCATTCAAGGTTTGACCTAATCCCTTTGGATATTGCTCAGTAAAAACAACAGGTATTTGACATAGTTTACAAAGTTCAATAAGCATAACAATATTTTTTAATATTTTTTTAAAAATTTCTTCTTCCATAACTTTAACCAGCTTTTCCTGAACATCAATTATTACAACTAATGCATCTTCAGGTTTTATTAAAAATCTTTGAATTTCCATTCGTTCCTCCCTTAATAACTTCTTTTAGAAATTTTATTATATCATCTATGTTGAAAGCTTGGGTAATTATACAGTTTATTTATAACTTTGCCACGCTAAAATCCACATTAAAATTGCATGACCGAGTTTAACCCCAGTAACTATCTCATCATGAATAAAGTTAATTCACAAGCATCAAACAGAATTACTGCCATAGGATATCTCGTCAATACCCTTTAGTATTCCATCTATCTCAGATAAGATTTCTTCATCTGAATAACCATCAAGCTGAATAGCAATGGAAGGACAGGATGCAACACATATTCCACATCCTTCGCATAAGATTTCAATAATTTTGGGTTTATTGTTTTCAATCTCCACTGCCATATACGGGCATTGAGATAAACAAATCCCGCAAGAACTGCATTTATTGTTATCTATTGTCGCTATAAATGGTTCTTTGGTGATAGTGCAACTTTCTTTTAATGATAAAAAAATCTCTCCAGTTTGGGCCATTGCATCTGTTATTGCTTCCTGTATTGTCATTGCTTCTTTGGCAGAACCTGTTAAGAATACACCGGAAGCATCTTCTATTTTTTTATCCGACGCAACTGCCGGACATAAAACAATAATATCGCATGGAATCTTATTATTTTTAAAAAAAACAATCAATGAATCTTCTTTATCAACTCTTAAATCCTTTAGAGTCTGATATCGTAAAATTTTAGTAAGAGGATCTTTTATAGCCTGCAAATAAAGTTTATATGCATTTTTACCTGGCAATGCTATTTCTTTAACAAAATGTATGCATTCTACTTGAGGAAGACTCTGTTTTATAACTCTGTTAAATTTAAAGGCATACTGGCAACATATTTTACTGCAATATGGAAAATACTCGTCATCAAGACTTCCAACACAGTGAATAATTGCAATCCTCTGAGGAATATCTCCATCTTCAGTTATTAACTCTCCCTTCGTAGGACCATCTGAATTTAAAATCTCCTCAAATTCAAGAGCATTATAAACATTTTGAAATCGTTTATAGCCAAGCTCTGGAATCTGACTACAATCCATTAATTCAAAACCTGTTGCCTGGATAACAGCACCAACTTTTAAAATCTCCTCACTTTCAGTAGCATTGAAATTTATGGTCTCAGGAACAGGACATTCTTTCACACAGTTATCACAATTCTGACCTTTAAAACTAAGACATTTATTAAAATCAATTTTTGCAATTACAGGTAAAGACGTAGTATCTACTTTTATAGCCTGAACAGGACATACTTCTTCACAAGCAGAACATCCAATGCATTTTTTAGGATTTACATAAATTGGGCTGGAAACAATTTTAACAAATAAACTACCATAATAGCCTTTTAATTCTTTAAGTTCGGAGTTAAGTCTCAAGTCTATGTTGCTATTTAAAGCTTCCTCGACAACTGGATGCAACATGCATGGTCCACAGGCAAGGTCAGGAAAAATCTTTTCATATTTAACAACTTTACCGCCCAATGACGATTCTTTTTCTACCAGATATACCTTTCTGCCAGCCTTTGAAAGTGAAATCGCTGCTTTAATTCCAGCTATGCCTCCTCCAACAATCATAATATCAGTGCAGACTGGAAATTCTTTATCAAACAGAGGCTTTTGTTGTTTTAATCGTTCTAATGTTCCTCTGAAAACAGAATAGGTTTTCTTTAATGCGGATTTTCTTTGTTCAGTAACCCATGCAACCTGTTCTCTAATATTAACAATATTTACCATGTATGGGTTGATTTCTGATTGTATGGCAATGCGTTTAAATAGGGAACCCTTATTTTGAGGAGAACATGCAAACATAATTAAACCCTCGGGTTTTCTTTCAGCCAGTAATTCAATAAGTTTTTGTTGTGCTTCTGTAGAACAAGCCAGTTCAAACTTTTCAACCCATGCTACTTGATCGCTTATCAAATTTCGAAGTTCATTAAAATCAATTTTTTCAGTTATCTGACCTGCACAACTACAAAAAACAGCTCCTATTTGCAAAAGAAAACCTCTTAAAATATTTAGAATATTTTAGCATAAAGTTATTCCATAGAAATGCATTGAGAGGATAAAAAATTGATATACAAACTTCATCTTTAAGTCAGGCAGAGGGTAATTTGATGGATATTTGATAAATTCATTATTTTATAGATACAATATCTTTTATGCAAATAATTGACTTTCATACACACGCATTTCCTGATAATATAGCTGAAAGAGCAATACAAAAACTTGAGATAAAAAGCAAAGTCAAAGCATACCTGAATGGCACCATTGATGATCTTCTTCGTTCAATGGATAAAAATGGGATTACACGCTCTGTTTTATGTAATATCGCAACTAGACCTGAACAATTTGACTCAATTGTTAAATGGAGTGATAAAATTCGTTCAGAAAGAATTATTCCACTGCCTTCAATTCATCCTGATGATACCTATATTAAAGAACATATAAAACTTATAAAAAAAGAAGGATTTCATGGAATAAAAATGCATCCATTTTATCAGGAGTTCTCAATTGATGATGAAAAAGTTTATACAATTTATGAAGCTTTAGTTGAAAATGACTTATTAATTGTTATGCACTGTGGATATGATATAGCCTTCCCTGAGTGGGATATAGCTTCTCCAGAGCGAATAATGAATGTTATAAATAAATTTCCTGGACTAAAATTTATTACAACTCATCTTGGAGCATGGAAAGAATGGGATATGGTTGAAAAATTAATGATTGGTAAAAATATTTTTATGGAAATATCTTTCTCATTTGGATGGATGCCTGATGATAAAGTTAAAGAATTAATTCTTAAGCATCCTGAAGATTATATTCTTTTTGGAACAGACTCTCCCTGGGCTGACCAGGGTCAAGAGATTGAGAATGTTAAAAAACTCAATCTTCCGGAACAACTTAAAGAAAAAATATTCCATATAAACGCGGAAAAACTGCTTCATATAAAATGATTTCAAAACTTTTAAGGGCTCTCTTTGTAAGTCTGAAAGATTTTTACAAAGATGAAGGAGTTTTTTTAAGTGCTGCGCTTTCTTTTTTTTCAATCCTCTCATTAATTCCATTGAGTATGTTTATTGTTAATGTATTACTGAATATCATGCAGGAAGAAAGAGTTGTGAGATTTGTTTATTCAAAACTGGTTAGTTTTTTCCCGCAAATAGAGTTGGACTTTATAAAGGAACTTAAAAAAATTCTTGCTTCAAAGGGAGTAAGCACTGTATCTTTAATCCTTTATGGTGTTTTTTCTCTTCAGCTTTTTGCATCAATTGAATTTTCTCTTGATAAAATATTTAAAAACTCCAGGAAACGACATTTTATAATGTCCTTTATAATGTCTTTTTTTATAATAATTTTAATAACTTTTACTGTTGCAATTTCTTTTACTCTTACATATCTTTTCAAATTTTTTCAGCCTCTGGGAATTTCAGAGTTAAGCCTTGCGTTGAGCTTTTTTTTAACACATCTTCTGCCTTTTATATTAATGTTTGTTATTTCCACTTTGCTTTATAAAATTTTACCAAATAAAAAAATGAAACTTAATTCCATTTTAATTGGAGCCTTACTTACAACAGTATTGATAGAAGTTGCAAAGTATGTGTTCACTTTTTATGTTTTAAAAATTATTAAAATAAGCACCCTTTACGGTTCAGTATCAACTTTTCTGGCACTGCTTATGTGGCTTTTTTATGGCTGGGCAGTTTTTCTATACGGAGCAGAAGTAATAAAAAATATTGAAAGAAAATGAAAGTAGCTTTAACCATAGGTGCTTCTGATCCAACGTCTGGTGCAGGAATCCAGATGGATTTGAAAGTTTTCCATGCACTAAATGTTTATGGATTAACTGTGATAACCGCTGTTACTGCTCAGAGCACTCAGGAATTTTCTTCAGTTTATCCTCTGTCTGGAGAAACAATAATGAAACAGTTTGAGATTCTTATTAAGGACATCAAACCTCATGCGGCTAAAACAGGGATGCTTTATAGCAAAGAAGCTGTTCAATGTGTTATTGATAGTGTTAAAAAATTCAACCTTCAAAATCTGGTTATTGATCCTGTGATAAATGCAACTCTTGGAGCAAAATTAATAGAAGATGATGCATTTAAGCTTCTTAAGGAAGAGCTAGTCCCTCTTTCTACGGCAATCACAGCAAATATTCCTGAAGCTGAATTTCTCACATCAACTAAAATTGAAAAAATCGATGATTTTTACAAAGTTGCACAAAAAATATATCAAATGGGGACAAAAACTGTTATTATCAAAGGAGGACATTTTGATAATACTGTTCCGGATATGCTTTATGACGGTAAAAATTTTTATAAAGCAGAAGGAGAAAAAATCTCTGGACAGTTTCATGGAACTGGATGTGCTTTCTCATCTGCCTTTGTTTCTTTTATATGTCATGGTTATAAGCCTGTAGAAGCACTTAAAGCTTCCAAGAATTTTGTTAAGAGATCAATTGAGAAATCTTTAAAAATAGGTCATGGAATAAAACTTTTAATAATCCCAAAGGAGTGAAGAATGCAAAAAGTAATTCTCGAAACAAATCTTCAGGGAGTAAAGTTTATAAGAAGAGGTAAGGTTAGAGATATCTATGAGGTTGAAGATTATTTATTGATTGTAGCAACAGACAGGGTATCTGCTTTTGATGTTGTTTTGCCAAACGGAATTCCAGGGAAAGGAAAGATTTTAACGCAGATATCTCTTTTCTGGTTTAATAAGGTAAAAGACATCGTTGAAAATCATATTGTTTCCTCAAATGTCCGCGAATTTCCTGAGCCTTTACAGGTATACGGTGAAGTTCTTGAAGGAAGAAGCATGCTTGTCAGAAAAGCAAAGCCCCTTGCTGTTGAATGCATTGTTCGTGGATATCTTAGCGGGTCTGGATGGAATGAGTATCAGAAAACAGGAATGGTTTGCGGAATAAAGCTTCCAGATGGACTTACTGAATCAGAAAAGCTACCTCTGCCAATTTATACACCGAGTACAAAGGCTATGGAAGGACATGATATAAATATAAGTTTTGACAAAACCGTTAAAATTCTCGGGAAAGAGACTGCTGAAAAAGTTAGAGATTTATCACTTGCAATATATAAAAGAGCTTCTGATATCGCAGAAAAAAAAGGCATTATAATTGCTGATACAAAAATGGAGTTTGGAATTTATGATGGGAATCTTATTTTGATTGATGAACTATTAACTCCAGATTCTTCACGTTTTTGGTCAATAAAGGATTATAAACCAGGACAGTCTCAGGACAGTTTTGATAAACAGATTATCCGAGACTATCTTATCTCGATAAAATGGGATAAAAAACCACCTGCACCTGAGTTACCTCCTGATATTGTACAGAAAACCCAGGAAAGATATGAGGAAATTTTCAGGATTCTAACTTCCTGAGGATTTCTCTCACAACATTAAGATTTTTTATATCATCCTGCGGTGATTTTTTGGGAGTTTCAAGTATTAGAGGAATATAAGACATTTGTTTGATTTTTAAAAAATTTTCAAATCCTTTAATGCCAATATATCCCTTGCCAATATGTTCATGTCTGTCTATACCTGAACCTGCAGGAGTTTTTGAATCATTAAGATGAATGAGTTTTATTAAATCGAAATCCGCTAAATTTTCAAATTCTCTTTTAAATGCTAAGATACCTTCTTTTTTAGAAATATCATATCCTGCAGCAAATAAATGACATGTATCAATACAGATACCATCAACAATTTCTGTGCTAACATTGTTAAATGTTTCTACTAAATCAGGAATACTGGCGGTTATTTTGCTCTTCGCTGTATTTTCTATCAAAATTCTACATGTTTCAAGTTTTTCTATTTTTTTGAATGCTATTCTTACTTTATCGAATATTTCTTCTTTTTGCATTGAGGCATTGTCTTTAAGGTGAATAACGTAGTAATCAGCACCGAGTGCATCAGCCATTAATACCTCTCTTTTAAGAAGAAATCTGGAAGAATTTATTGTTTTGGGATTTGAAGAAATAAGATTGATTAAATATGAAGCATGAACAATACAGGGATTGAGTGCGTTTGTTTGTCTTAAGCGTCGAAAATTATCAATAGTTTCGCTGTCAAACTCTGGAATCTGCCATACTCTGGGGCTGTGAAGAAAAATTTGAAAGGTATTGCATTGAAGGTTATTAATTTCTTCAAATGCATTTAGAATACTATTTTTTATTGAGGTATGAACACCTAAGGCTCTCACTTTATCATATTTGCTTGAAGGCGACGGCCGGATTTGAACCGGCGAATGGCGGTTTTGCAGACCGCTCCCTTAGCCACTTGGGTACGTCGCCAATAAAAAAGCGGGCGACGGGATTTGAACCCGCGACCCCAACCTTGGCAAGGTTGTGCTCTACCAGCTGAGCTACACCCGCATTAATTAACTCTTTTTTTGGGATCAAGTGAATCTATCAGTTTCTCGAAAACAGTTAATTGCTGTTCTGTATAATCCAGTTTTAATTCTAACTCTTTTATTCGTTGATTTGCAAATTTTTCAAGCTCTTCTGCTCGTTTCAAAAGTTTTTCACAGAGTTCATCAAAATCTTTTGAAGGTTTATCAAATTTTTTTAAATTATTATTTCTCTTCCATCTTTTAAAAAAGGACAGCATGTAAAAAACTTATCATAAAATCTTTATCTATGTCAATGTTGCATTAGGCGGGGTAGAATATTATATGTTATGTGAAAAATTGATAACAGATACAGATCCTCGACAGTCTGTTCTGTGAATAATTTCTTCTCTTGGCAGGGTTTCGCGGGTTAGATTTGGAAATACTTAGCAATATTGATTTAGAAAATCAATCACTTCAGGATGCACCCAGTGAGTGATAACTACTTTAGGTTTCATAGTTATTCCCCGAAATTATTTTAATCGTTTACGCAGATATGAACCAATGCCATGATTTTAAAAAAATAGTTTCAAGAAGTTATAAGGTTTTTGAAATTCTATTCTGATTATTATGACAAAAATTCTGGAAATATTTTTAAACAGTGAAAAAATTTTATGCTACATCTTAACTATCTTTAGTTTGGCACTTTACAGCATAAATTAAGTATTCAATATTTCCTTTCTGTCCTGAAACAGGAGATTGAATAACACCAATCACTTTTAAATCTAAACTCTCAAAAAATTCTCTTATTTCCATAACAATTTTTTTTCTTTTTTCAACATCTTTAATAACTCCTCCACGAGGGACTTCTCCTTTGCCAGCTTCAAACTGCGGTTTGATAAGAGCCACTATACTGCCATCTTGTTTAAGAAACTCAATCACCTTTGGAATTACAAGCCTGAGAGAAATAAAAGATACGTCAACAGTTACTATATCAATTTCTTCAGAAATCTTCTCTCGCGACATGTATCTTATATTTGTTCTTTCTATTGGAATCACTCTTGGATCGGTTCGAAGTTTCCATGCAAGCTGTCCATATCCAACATCTACAGCATAAACTCGCTTTGCACCAAACTGAAGCAGACAGTCTGTAAATCCTCCTGTGCTTGCGCCGACATCCATAGCTACTTTATCTTTCAGCTCTATTGAAAATTCTTTTATAACTGCTTCAAGTTTGAGTCCTCCTCGACTGACATACGAGATTGTTTCACCACAAAATTCAATTTTTGCATTTTCATCAACCATTGTGCCCGGTTTTTCAATTTTTTGATCATTTACAATAACTTTTCCTTCAAGAATAAACGCCCTTGCTTTTTCCCTGCTTTCTGTTATTCCTTTTTGAAAAAGTAACTGATCTAAACGGATCTTCACTTTAAGATGTGCGATTTATGATATACTTTGCAATTTCTCTTAATGGTTGAGCTTTATGGTCAAATATTTCAAGTGCGTTTAATGCTCTGTCAATGAGGTCTTTTGCTTTTTTCCTGGATTCTAAAACTCCAAAGACTCTTGGATATGTCATTTTCCCTCTTTCAGCATCAGAGCCTCTGGGTTTTCCCATCTCCTTTGTAGATCCTTCAATATCAAGAATATCATCAATAATCTGAAATGCAAGCCCGATGCAGAGGCCATAATCAGCCATTTTTTTGAGTTGGTCATCATCAGCAGCCGCAAGAATTGCGCCTGATTTTACAGATGCTGTGATTATTGCAGCGGTTTTGTAACGATGAATAAGTTCAACAATTCCGGCATCTGGATCTCTTCCCTCATATATTAAATCATAAGCCTGACCGGCAACCATTCCTCTCAGTCCTGATGCGGTAGAGATTTCAGAGATAACATCTATCAGAGCATGAGGTTTTATATTTGCATAATCTGGATTGGATAGTACTGTAAAAGCCTCTGTTAACAGTCCATCTCCTGCAAGAATTGCGATAGCTTCACCGAAAACTTTGTGATTTGTTGGTTTACCTCTCCTTAAATCATCATTATCCATTGCTGGCAGATCATCGTGAATAAGAGAGTATGTGTGAATGAATTCTATTGCAGCGGCATAGGCAGATATATCTTCTGTGCCACCACAGGCTTCATAAGAAGCGATGCAGAGGATAGGTCTCAATCTTTTTCCACCAGCAGTAAGAGAGTATAAAACTGATTCATGAAGAATTAAAGGTATTATAGGTGGATTAAAATAGGAATTTATAAACTGCTCAATTTTTTCTTTTTTTATAAGCAGATATGTTTTAAGATCAAAACTCAACTTTTATTTACTCCCACTCAATTGTTCCAGGTGGCTTGGACGTTATATCATAGACAACTCTGTTAACTCCCTTTATCTCATTAATTATCCTATTTGAAATCTTTTCAAGCAGTTCATAGGGAAGTCTAACCCAGTCTGCTGTCATTCCATCAACACTGTGTACTGCTCTTACTGCAATTACATGTTCATAAGTTCTTTCATCTCCCATTACTCCAACAGTTCTTACAGGAAGAAGCACTGCAAAAGATTGCCATACTTTCTTATACCATCCTGATTTTTTAATCTCTTCAAGCACAATTTTATCAGCCTTTCTCAACATATCGAGTCTTTCTCTGGTTACCTCTCCGATGCATCTTATTGCAAGACCCGGTCCGGGAAATGGATGTCGATAAAGAATTTCATCAGGAATTCCAAGTTCTCTGCCAAGATCTCTTACTTCATCTTTAAAGAGCTCTCTCAAAGGCTCAATTAGCTTGAGTTTCATACGTTTCAAAAGTCCACCAACATTGTGATGACTTTTAATTGTGGCAGAAGGTCCTTTGAATGAGACACTCTCTATAACATCAGGATAAAGCGTTCCCTGGGCTAGAAATTTAACACCTTCTATCTTTTTTGCTTCTTCTTCAAAAATTTTAATAAATTCCGCTCCGATGATCTTTCTCTTTCTTTCAGGGTCTTTCACGCCTTTTAGTTTTCTTAAAAATCTTTCAGATGCATCAACCACCTTCAAATTTATATGAAAATTCTTCCTCAGCGTCTCTTCAACTTTTTCACGTTCTTCTGCTCTTAAAACGCCATTGTCAACAAATATACATGTCAGAGCATCTCCAACCGCTTTATGAACAAGTACTGCTGTTACAGTTGAATCCACTCCTCCGCTTAAAGCACATACAACCCTGTATTTACCCACAGTTTTTCTTATATATTCTATTTCTCTTTCTACAAAAGAATGCATATCCCACGTTGGAGAGCATCCACATATTTTGAAAACAAAATTATGAAGTATTTTTTTGCCTTCCTGAGTGTGTACAACTTCAGGATGAAACTGAAGTGCATATATCTTTTTATTTCTGTCTGCAATTGCAGCATAAGACGAATTTTCTGTATGAGCCAGTCTTATAAATCCATGAGGCATTTCTATTATTTTATCGGCATGACTCATCCATACTACTGTTTCATCTGGAATTTCATTGAAAATATCTGAAAAGTCATCAATCTTTAATATAGCCTTGCCATATTCTCTTTTTTCTGCTTTTGTAACCTTTCCACCAAGAAGATGAGTTATAAGCTGCATTCCATAGCATATTCCAAGTACAGGAATGCCGAGCTTAAACAGTTCAATATTTATAGTTGGTGCATTTTCGTCAAAAACGCTTGATGGGCCACCTGAAAGTATAATGCCAGCTGGTTTTCTTTTTTTAATTTCAGCAAAAGGAGCTGTACATGGAATAATTTCAGAGTAAACTTTAAATTCTCTTACTCTTCTTGCAATTAGCTGGGTGTACTGGGATCCAAAATCAATAATTAAAATTTCCTGCATTTTCAGTCCTCAATCGAGTAATTAGGTGACTCCCTTGTTATTGTTACGTCATGAACATGACTTTCTCTTAATCCAGCATTTGTAATTTTAATAAATTTTGCTTTATTCCTTAATTCTTCTAATGTTCTGCAGCCACAGTACCCCATTCCAGATTTAAGCCCACCGACTAATTGATGGATACTTTTTGAAAGAGGTCCTCTGTATGGTACTCTGCCTTCAACACCTTCTGGAACAAGCTTTTCAGGTTTTACTGATTCCTGTCTATATCTGTCACTTGAGCCGCCCTGCATTGCACCAAGTGAACCCATTCCTCTGTAAGTTTTATAGCTTCTTCCCTGATACAGTATTATTTCACCTGGGGCTTCATCAGTACCTGCGAAGAGACTTCCTATCATTACACAATGGGCACCAGCTGCAAGAGCCTTTGTAATGTCTCCTGAATACTTAATTCCTCCATCAGCTATCAATGGAATATTGTATTTTGATGTTACACTGTAACACTCCATTATTGCTGTAAGCTGAGGAACTCCCGCACCTGCGACAATTCGTGTAGTGCAGATTGAACCTGGTCCTATCCCTACTTTTACCGCATCTGCGCCTGCCTCAATAAGGTCTTCTGCAGCCTCACGTGTTGCTATATTACCTGCAATAATATCTATATCGAACCTTCTCTTTAATTCTTTCAATGTTTCAATGACAGCCTTACTGTGACCGTGGGCTGTATCAATTACTATTGCATCAACTCCTGCATTTATGAGTAGTTCTACTCTATAGATTGCAGCTTCTCCCACTCCTACCGCTGCTGCAACACGCAGTCTTCCAATATGGTCCTTACAGGCATTTGGATACTTTATTTTTTTTTCAATATCTTTAATTGTTATCAAACCCTTAAGATTAAAATCATTATCAACAATTGGCAACTTTTCTATTTTATATTTATGAAGTATTTCCTGAGCTTCTCCAAGTGTTATACCCTCTCTTGCAGTTATCAGCCTTTCTTTGGTCATTACATCTTCAACTTTCTTTGTAAAATCTCTTTCAAATTTCAGATCTCTGTTTGTAATTATTCCAACAAGTTTTCCGTTGACAGTAACCGGCACACCCGAAATTCTATATCTTTCCATTAAAGCCAGTGCTTCTGAAATTGGTGCATCAGGACTGATAGTAATTGGGTCGACAATCATTCCACTTTCCGATTTTTTTACTTTATCAACTTCGAACGCCTGTCTTTCAGGAGGCATGTTCCTGTGGATCACCCCAATACCTCCCTCTCTTGCAATTGCAATTGCAAGATTTGCATCTGTAACAGTATCCATTGCAGCACTCAAAATTGGAATATTCAGTTTTATATTCGATGTAAAAGAAGTACTGACATCCACTTCAGTTGGGATAACATCTGATTTAGCAGGCATGAGTAATACATCATCAAAAGTTAATCCTATTGGAATCTCACTTTCTTTCATTGTTTTTTAACTCCTATATAAGAGATTTTTACCAAAAATATGCTCTTCTGCTATAATCTATCAAAGATGCGCCTGTAGCTCAGCTGGATAGAGCATCGGCCTCCGGAGCCGATGGTCGGAGGTTCAAATCCTCTCAGGCGCGTTATACCTTTGTTAGTAAATGTCCGAGTTTGTCTTTTTTTGTTTTCAGATAACATTTATTGTTTTCATTTGGTTTAACTTCAATTGGCACTCTCTCAACAACCTTAAGACCGTAACCCTCCAAACCCACAATTTTACGTGGATTATTGGTTATAAGCTTCATTTTCCTCACACCAAGATCAACTAGAATTTGAGCTCCTATGCCATAATCTCTTAAATCAGGCTTAAATCCGAGCTTTATGTTGGCTTCAACTGTATCATACCCCTTTTCCTGTAATTCATAGGCTTTCATTTTATTTAGAAGTCCAATACCTCTTCCTTCTTGCCTCATATAAAGAAACACGCCTTTGCCTGCTTCCTCTATCATTGCTAGAGCTTTATGAAGTTGAGATCCGCAATCACATCTTTTTGAAAGAAAAACATCGCCTGTAAGACATTCTGAATGAACTCTTACAAGAACTTCATCTGTAGGCTTTATCTCTCCTTTAACAAGTGCAAGGTGAACTTTGTTATCAATCATTGTTGTATATGCTATTGCTTTAAATTCTCCATAATCTGTGGGTAATTGAACTGTTGCAACTTTGCTGACCAGTGTTTCATTCCTCATTCTATATTTAATCAGGTCTTTAATAGTAGCAATTTTGACCCCATGTTTTTCAGCAAATTCCATTAATTGAGGAACTCTTGCCATTGTTCCATCTTCATCCATGATTTCACAGATTACTCCTGCTGGATAGAGCCCTGCAAGACGTGCAAGATCAACAGCTCCTTCAGTATGTCCTGCTCTTTTTAAAACTCCTCCGCTCTGTGCTCTCAGAGGAAATACATGTCCTGGCTTTACTAGGTCTTCAGGTTTGGTTTTTGGATCAATTGCTGTAAGAATTGTTACTGCTCTATCATAGGCTGAAATTCCTGTTGTAACACCTTTTCTTGCTTCAATCGACACAGTAAAAGCTGTTTGATGAGGAGATTCATTCAAATCTACCATCAATGGAAGGCGTAGTTCATCAACTCTTTCGGGAGTTAAGCATAAACATATAAGTCCACGAGCATACTTTGCCATGAAGTTTATTGCTTCAGGAGTCACCTTTTCTGCGGCAATAAATAAATCTCCTTCATTTTCTCTATCTTCATCATCAACAAGTATAACCATTTTACCCTGTGCTACATCTTCAATAACTTCTTCTATTGTGTTAAATTTAAATTCCTGTTTTTTAATGGCCAATTTTAACCTCCAGTGTAATTTAATTTTTAATTTTATCAAAAATTGCTGAGTTTTTCAAAAAAAATGAAACTTTTGAAGAAATTCTGCCTTAAACTCTATTGTGAAGACGTGACACTCACATTTGTTATTAGATAGAATGTTATTATAATTACCTGCTCCAATGGTATACATTCTGATAGCCTCCATTTATTAAATTTACCGTTAATTAGGTTAAAGAATGGTTACCTCTATTTTCAATTCTGAGGAAACAATTACTTTTCAGGGAGATTGTTTTGAGGAATTTTGCAACATTGACAAATCCTTAAATATTGTAGTAGTTTAAGTAGTATGGGCGGATAGCTCAGATGGGAGAGCGCAGCCCTTACAAGGCTGAGGTCACAGGTTCGATACCTGTTCCGCCCATTTGAGGTGGGGTGGTAGTTCAGCTCGGTTAGAACGCTTGCCTGTCACGCAAGAGGCCGCGGGTTCGAGTCCCGTCCACCCCGTAAACAAACCTAATAAAAAATAAAAAAAAATTCTCTTCATCCACGCCTTGTTCTTGGCAGTTAAAATACACATCTCAACAATCAGAAAGATAATTAATCTTGCTGTTGATAAAGGTTAGGCAGTTGTCAATAAAATTGTGTCTATTCTGTAAATCTGGCATTAAATATCTGTCTAATTTCATATAACACCTCTTTTTGTGGATAAAACAGATATAGAAAAAATAATTACAAACATTGTACTGAATGCTCAGGATGCAATGCCAGAAGGTGGACAGATAACAATAAAGGCAGGATTAAAGTTTATACCTGATAAGTTTAAGAATTTAGTTTCAGATAGAGGAGATTTTGCAAGACAATATGTATATCTAACCATAACAGATACAGGTATAGGTATGGACAGTGAAACAAAGGAAAGAATATTTGAGCTTTTTTTACAACAAAAGGAGAGAAAGGCTCAGGTATTGGCCTTACAACAGTCTATAATGTTGTTTAGAAATTGAGGGGATTTATTTTTGTTGAAAGCGAACCTCAGAGAGGAACTAAATTTGAAATTTATGTCCCTTCTTACCCCGGTTAAAATAAATTGCTATAAAATTATTATCTTTTAACTACCTCGCCGAGAAGTCACCTTCCGTGAGGGAGGGGATGAAAGGCGATTTTTCCCTTGAATGTTGATTCAGTTTTATATTATTCTTTCCTTATGAAATATATATTGGATAAAGGCAATCACTCTGTGCCATCTTATTTTCTTGCATCGACTGGACAGGTAACACTTGAGGACTTGAAACGCTATGTTGAAAGCCAAGACCTATAAATATCGTCTTTACCCTACAAAGAAGCAAGTCCAAAAACTTGAATGGACCTTGGATATGTGCCGTATCCTCTACAACTCCTGTCTTTTGGATAGAAGAAATCCTTTACGAGCAGACTGGCAAAGGACTTTCCCGGATCAAACAGCAGGAAATCCTTAAATCCGATAAACAAATTGTTGAATCCCTAAAGGAGATACATTCGCAAGTCCTTCAAGATGTTCTTTTTAGGGTGGATAGAGCATTTCAAGGATTCTTTCGAAGGATTAAAGAGAAAAACGGCAAAGCTGGGTACCCGAGATTCAAGGGGGAAGGAAGATACGACTCTATCACATACCCACAACAGCCTGCATTTCAGATAACTCCGTAAGGGCTTAAACTTTCCAGGATAGGAACTATTAAGATTAAACTGCATAGGAATATTGATGGCACTGTTAAAACCTGCACCATCAAAAGAGAATGTAACAGGTGGTATGCCTGTTTTTCTGCCTTGTATGAACCAGTTAAAAACCCATCCCTGATAAAGCTATTGGTATAGATATGGGCATTAAATCTTTTGCTGTTACATCGGATGGTGAAGTTATAGAAAA